>DASPQQ010000390.1:0-15066 GCA_035624885.1 Bryobacteraceae bacterium
TGGCTCTGGGGAGTGCAGCGCGCCATCCGGCAGAATCAGGTGGATGTCTTTCACGGCACCAATTTCGAGGTGCCCTATCGCGGCAGGACCCCGGCCGTTCTGACCATCCACGATCTTTCGCCCTGGCGCGACAAAGCCTGGCACGACGAAGCCGGCCGCGTCCGTTTCCGCGCGCCCTGGCTGGTACGGTTCGGCCGGGCCAGCATGATCCTGACGGTGAGCGAAGCCGTGCGCAGGGAGATCATCGCGCACTTCGGCGTGCTGCCCAGCCGCGTGCGCGCCGTGCCTCTGGCCGCCGCCTCGCACTTCCGTCCCGTTCCTCCCACGACGCCCGCGCCGAAGCCGTTCTTTCTTTTCGTCGCCACGCTCGAACCGCGCAAGAACATCGAAGGCCTCGTCGAAGCCTGGCTCGAATCGCGGGCCGAGACCGGCGCCGATCTGATCGTTGCGGGCCGCAGCCGCACGGATTTCGCGGGCATCGAGCCCGGCGAGGGGATGCACTTCCTCGGCGAGGTTTCGGATCAGGAACTGCCGGTCCTGTTCTCCGATGCCCTCGCCCTCGTCTACCCGACTCACTACGAAGGCTTCGGCTTGCCTGTGCTCGAAGCCATGCAGTGCGGATGCCCGGTCATCACCTCGCGTGACCCGGCCGTGATGGAGGTCTCGGGCGGGGCCGCGATCCACGCCGCATCGACCGCGGCAATCGCAGAAGCCATGCGGGCGATCGCGTCCAGGCCGGAGATGCGCGCCGATATGAAAGCGGCCGGCCTGCAGCGTGCCAGCCTGTTCTCCTGGGCCCGCACGGCCCGCGAGACGCACGATATCTACACGGAAATTCTTACCGCCCGCTAGGGAAGCGATCGCATGCAGACTCTCATGCTTTCTCCCGAGCCGCCCTACCCGCTCCACAGCGGGGGAGCTTACCGGACCGCTTCTCTGCTCCACTATCTCGCCCGGATCTCCGGCCCCGATCTGATTCTGTTCACGGAAAGCGGCCAGCCGGCGCTGCTTCCTCCGGGGCTTGTTCGGAGTCAGCAAGTCATTTCCTTGCCATTGAATAGGAAGGATTCCTTCGCGCGTTACCTTCGCAATGCGTGGCGTGCCTTGCGGGGCGTCCCGCCGCTCATCGACCGGCTGCGGGGTTTCGAATCGGAGCTGGAACGTCTGCTGGCCGGACGTCAATACGACATAGGGATCGTCGAACACTTCTGGTGCGCTCCGTACGTGGAACTGATGGCTCGCTTCTGTAACAAAACGGTGCTCGACCTGCATAACGTGGAGTCAGTGCTCCACGAACGGTGCGCCACCTTCAGCCACGGAGCGGTCAAAGCGGGGCACAGGCGGTTCGCCGCGGCCTCGCGAAAGCTGGAAGCCCGGCTGCTGCCGCGGTTCTCGCTCGTTCTGGCGCCTTCCGAGGCCGACGCCGAGATGGTCCGCCGCATCGCGCCCGGGGCGAAGGTCAGGGTCTATCCGAACGCGTTCCCCCTGGTTCCGGCGCCCGGTCCGACAAAAAAGAAGCGGGACCTGCTCATTTTTTCTGCGAATTTTGAGTACCACCCGAACATAGATGCAGTGGAGTTCCTTTTGAGCGAGATCTGGCCGGAGGTGCGCCGCCGCCATCCGGAGCTCTGTCTGCGTCTGGTCGGCCGGGGCGATGCCGCCATCCGGCACCTCGTGAGATCCGCCGCGGGGGTGGAAACGACCGGCCCCATCGAGGACGCATTCGCGGAGATAGCGCAGGCCACCATCGTGATCGCGCCGCTGCGCGCCGGCAGCGGCACCCGGCTCAAGATCATCGAGGCCTGGGCGGCGGCGCGTCCCGTGGTGGCGACGCCGCTTGCGGCCGAGGGGCTGGAGGCGCGCGATGGCGAAAACCTGCTGCTGGCGCGGACGGCTGGGGAGATCGCCGGCGCCATCGGCCGGCTGCTCGCCGATCCGGCTCTGCGGGATCGGCTGGGCGCCGCGGGGCGGGCCGCGTTCGAGCATTCCTACTCCTGGGAAGCTGCCTGGGCCGGTTTGGATCTTACGCGCAACTTATGAGAGATTCTGGACTTAGCGGATATACTGGTTAAACCTGATGCGCTTTGCTGTTGACGCTCACGCAATCGGAAGACACCTGACGGGGAACGAGGTTTACGTGCGCAGCCTGCTCGGCAGCTTCGCGGAACTCGACCGCGAATCCGAGTTCATCGCCTGCGTTTCCGAACCCGCCGCCGAAGCGAGTATTCCCGCGCGTTTCCGGGTGCATCGCGTGTCCGACAATCCCTACCGGCGCCTCGGATGGGATCTTGCGCGCGTCGTCCGGCGTGAGAAAGCGGACCTGATTCACGTGCAGTATACGGCGCCTCTTTTCTGCTCCGTTCCCAACGTTGTGACGGTTCACGACGTCAGTTTTATTGAGCACCCCGAGTTCTTCACTTCCATGCGCAGCGCGCAGCTCAGAATGACGGTTGCCCGCAGCGTCCGGCTGGCGGCGAAAGTGATTACGGTCAGCGAGTTTTCGCGCTCCCAGATCCTGAAGGCGTATGACATTCCGGCCGGTAAAGTGGTCGCGATTCCGAATGCAGCCAACCCGCATTTCCGCGTAATTGGCCGCGAAAGGGCGCAGAAATCGGTGCGCGCGGAGCTGAATTTCGACGCGCCTTTCGTGTTTTCCGTGGGCGATCTGCAGCCGCGCAAGAATCACATCGGCCTGATCGAGGCGTTTTCCATGGCGATGCAGCGCCAGCCGAAGCTGAACCACCATCTGGTGCTCACCGGCAAACAGACCTGGTTCACGCCGAAAGTGCGCGAGGCGGCGGCGCGTTCCGGTTTTGCCGGCCGCATCCATTTCACCGGCTTCGTCGACGATGCGCGGCTGCTTGAGCTGTATAACGCCTGCGATTGTTTCGTTTTCCCGTCGTTTTACGAAGGCTTCGGCCTGCCCATTCTCGAAGCCATGGCCTGCGGCCGGGCCGTGGCGTGTTCCAATACGTCCGCCATGCCGGAAGTGGCGGATGGCGCGGGACTCCTGTTCAATCCGCACGATGCGGAGGATATCGCCCGCGCCATCCTCGATATTCTGCTGGATGGCGAACTGCGGGCGCGCATGGAACGGCTTGGATTGCAGCGGGCCGCGGGCTTTACGTGGCAGAAGAGCGCCTGCGCCACGCTCGAGATTTACCGCGAAGTGGCGGCGCGCCATCGGCCTTTCGAGGCTCGTGCCGCGGCCGCCGCACCACAGAAGTCATGAAGTACCTGATCGCGCTGGCGCTTGCCGCCGGCTTCTTCTCGAACCTCTCCGCGGCCGGGCTGACGGGCTTTCCCTTCGCCGACGAGGATCTCGCCTATTCGATCAACTGGCCGAGCGGGCTGGGCCTCGGCGAAACCCATCTGCACGCGCACCAGTCGAACGGCACATGGAATTTCGAGATGACCGTCGACGCCGGCATTCCCGGCTTCCTGGTCAGGGACCGCTATACCTCCGCCGCGACGCAGTCTCTGTGTTCCATTTCGCTGCAGCGCGACACGACGCACGGCCCGCGGCGCGTGAACGACACCGAAACGGTGAATGGCACGTCCGTGACCCGCGACCGCGATCACCTCGACGTGCCCGAGTGCGTCAAAGACGCTCTGACGTTTCTCTACTTTGCGCGCCGGGAACTGGGGCAGGGCAGAGTGCCGCAGGCGCAATCCATCCTGCTCGGCGGCCTTTACCCCATCCGGCTCGACTACGCCGGTGAGCAGACCCTGAAGCTCAACGGCCAGACGGCGGAATCGGACAAAATGATCTGTACGGTGACCACCGCGCATACAAGCATCGTTTTTGAAGCGTATTTCGCCCGCGACCCCGCGCGCACGCCGCTGGTCATCCGGGTGCCTTTCGCCATGGGCACGTTTTCAATGGAGCTGGTCCGCTGAATCCATTGCGCGTGGCCATGTTCTCTCCGATGCCCCCATCGAAGAGCGGCATTGCCGATTATTCGGAAGCACTGGCGGGCGAACTCGGGAAATGCGTGGATCTGCGCGTTTTCGACGGCCCCTCCGCGGCCTTCCAGCCCGGGCGGTGCGACATTCCGCTTTACCAGATCGGCAACAATCCTTTCCACGCCTTCGCCTATGAAATGGCGCTGCTCTATCCCGGCGTGGTGGCGATGCATGAGGCCAACCTTCATCACCTGATCGCCGACCTCACCATCCGCCGCGGCGACTGGGACGCCTATGTGGCCGAGTGCGAATTCAACGGCGGGGCGAAGGCGCTCGAGTTCGCGCGGAAGGTGCGGGCGCTCGAAGAGGGGCCCGATTACGATGGCCTGCCCATGACGCGCCGGCTGCTGGAGGCTTCGCGCGGCCTCATCGTGCACAGCGATTTCGTGGCTCGCGAGATGCGCGCCCAGGGATTCACCGGGCCGATCGCCACCATCCCGCACGGGGCCTGGATTCCGCGGACGGACCGCAACGCGGCGCGGCACATGCTGGGCGTTCCGGACGATTCGCCGCTGATCGGTGCGTTCGGCTACCTCAAGCCTTACAAGCGCATCGGCGAATCGCTCCGCGCGCTGAAGCGGCTTGTGGCTGTCGATCCGCGCGTGCGCATGATCCTCGTCGGCGAGCCGCATCCCGATTTTCCGGTTCACCAGATCATCCGCACGCTGGGGCTTACCGAACACGTGCGGGTGATCGGCTTTGCGCCCATCGAAAAATTCATCGATTACATGGGCGCGTGCGACATCATTCTCAACCTGCGCTTCCCGACGGTGGGCGAAACCTCCGGCAGTCTGCAGCGCGCGCTCGGCCTCGGCAAAGCCGTGATTGTGAGCGACGTGGGCTCCTTCTCGGAACTGCCGGACGATATCTGCCTCAAGGTTCCGGCCGGGCACGGCCTTGTCGTCCAGGAAGAAGAACTGATCTTCGAGTACCTGAATCTGCTGGTCACGCGGCCCGATCTCGCTGCTGACATGGGCGCGCGGGCGAAAGCGTGGGTGGAGCGCGAATGCAACTGGAACGTGGTCGCGGGCCGCTACGCCGCGTTTCTCGAATCCGTCGCGACCGGCAGGGAAGCGCCTCCCGAGCCGAAGCGCCCGGAACCTGCCTTCGTCGAACCGATCCGGCCTGAGGCGGTTCCCGAATGGATCGATACCTGGGTTGCGCCGGAGGCGCGCGCCTACGCGGCGAAGCACACGTCCCGCTTCGTCCAGACGCTCGAGATGGTGCCGGCGGGCGACGAATCGAAAGCCATTCTTGAGATGGGCGCGTACATGCAGATCACGCCGTCGCTCAGATTCAAGCTGGGCTACGGCCATGTGCGCGGCTGCTACTACGGCCAGCTCGGGCGGACCGATCACAAAACCGTGGTCTCGGAATCGGGCGAAGTTTTCGAATGCCACGTCGATCACTTCGATGCCGAGAAAGACATCTATCCATACCCGGATCAGTCCTTCGACACCGTGCTCTGCTGCGAACTCCTGGAGCACCTGATGGGCGATCCGATGCACATGATGGCGGAGATCAACCGCATCCTGAAGCCGGGCGGCCATCTGGTGCTGACCACCCCGAACATCTGCTCCATGCGCGCCATCTCGGCGATCCTGCAGGGTTACCATCCCTCGTTCTTCCCCGCCTACATCCGGCCGCGCCGTGAAGACGAAGAAGCCGAAGCGCGCCACAATCGGGAATACGCCCCGATGGAAATTCAGTTCCTGTTGAACGATTCCGGTTTTGAAGTCGTGCGGCTTGAAACCGGCGAGTTCCTGAGCGAGCCGCATCCGGAATTCCACTGGATCCGCCATCTGCTCGAACGCTACCGGCTGCACACCACGCTGCGCGGCGACGGCATCTACGCGCTCGGCCGCAAGACCGGCCCGCTGAAACAGCGCTGGCCGGCATGGCTCTATCAGTGAGTACGGTCTTCTCCAATCCGGAAGTGCATCTCGAAGGCGGCGAACTCGATGTCCGCTGCCGCATTGAGAATCGTTCGGGTGAAGCCTGGTCGTCCGCCGCGGGATTCGGCATCGGCTATCACCTGTTCGACGATCCCACCGGCACGCTGGTGGTCGATGGCGCGCGCCAGCCGCTCGATCTCGCGCCCGCCGCGCAGGGCGCCATCGGCCTGAAAATCCCGCTGCCGCCCGAGCCCGGCGAATACAACATCTGCGTCTCGGCCATGCGCGAAAACGTGGCCTGGTTCTACACGCTGGGCTGGCCGTTCCTGATGGTCGAAGTCACGGTCGGGGATGATGGTGCGGCGAAGATCACCGGCTGGCGTATCACGGTGAAGAGCGCAGTCGACCGCAAACGCATGCTGCGCAGCTTCGCGCGCGCGTTCACGCTGCCGCTTCAGGCCGTGGCGCGGAATCGCGGCCTCGTCCGCACGCTGGTGCGGCGCGAAATCCTGAGCCGTTACAGCGGTTCGTTCGGCGGAGCGTTCTGGGCCATTCTCAATCCGCTGCTGCTGATGCTGACGTACTTCTTCGTCTTCGCGATCGTGCTCAAGACCCCGTTCCCCGGCGATCCGAGCCGAGCGGGCTTCGTCCTCTATTACATCGGCGGATTTCTGCCGTGGCTCGCGTTCAGCGAAGCCGTGGGACGCGCACCCACCACGCTGGTGGAGCACCGCAATTTCATCAAGAAGCTTGTGTTCCCGGTGGAGATTCTGCCCTTCAACCTCACCGTGGCCGGACTCGTGACGGAATGTTTCGGGATCGGCATCTTCGCCATTGCGCTGCTCCTGCTGCGCCACCATCTGCCTGTCACGGCGCTCTATCTGCCGCTCCTCCTCATCCCGCAGATTCTGTTCACTTCGGGTCTTTGCTGGTTCCTCTCCGCGCTCGGCGTCTTCTTCCGCGACCTCGCACAGATCAACGGGTTTCTGATCACCATCTGGTTCTTCATCACGCCCATCTGTTATCCGGAAACGGGCTGGGCATCGATGCCGCATGCCGTGGCGAGCATCCTGTCAAAGAACCCGATCTACATCCTCGTGCGCGGCTACCGCGCCATCTTCCTCGAATCTCGCCATCCCGAATGGACGCCGCTCGCCTGGCTGACGCTCGCCTCCGCCATCATCTTCCTGCTCGGCCACGCCTGGTTCCATAAATTACGGAAGTCCTTCGCCGATATCATCTGACGCGTCGAGCCGGCGCGAGTGGCTCGCGGCTTCGCTTACCTTGATTGACGTTTCGCAGCACGGAAAATCCCGCTGGCCGTGATACCCTACACGGTTCGGAGCCCCGTTGCCATCACTTTTCCTACTCCTTCTTCTCTTCGCCGGCAGTGGCTGTTCGGCCCTGATCTACGAAGTGACCTGGTACCAGTTCCTGCAGCTTGCCATCGGCTCGACGGCCGTTTCGCTCGGCATCCTGCTCGCCACGTTCATGGGCGGGCTGTGCATCGGCAGCATCTGGTATCCGCGCCTGCGCCTCACCGGACAGCACCCGCTGCGGAACTACGCGGCCATCGAGGCCGGCATCGGCATCCTCGGCGTGGTTGTGACGGCGGCCATGCCGTTCATCAGCTACGTCTATGTGGCGGGCGCCGCGAACGGCATGCCCGGCATGCTGCTTCGCGGCGTGGTGGCGGCGATCGCGATGCTGCCTTCCACCATCCTGATGGGCGCGTCGCTGCCGGCCATCACGCGCTGGCTCAAAGCCACGCCGAAGGGCGTCTCGCGCTGGGCGCTGCTCTATGGCGCGAATACCGCGGGCGCGGTTTTCGGTTGCCTGCTCGCCGGTTTCTGGCTGCTGCGCGTTTTCGATATGTCGGTGGCCGCCTGGGCCGCGGCTGCGATCAACTTCGCCGTGTCCGGTGCGAGTTATCTGCTCGCGAAGTCGGTGCCGGCGTCGGCCGAAGAAGAACCGGCGCCGAAACCGGTCGAAACTTCAGGCCTCTGGAGCGTCTATCTCGCGACCGCTCTTTCGGGCGCCTGCGCCATGGGCGCCGAAGTCATCTGGACGCGCCTGCTCGGCATGCTCCTGCTCGCGACCGTCTACGTTTTCTCGATCATCCTGGCGGTCTTTCTCACCGGGCTCGCCATCGGAGGCGCGGCGGCCGCGTGGATCATCCGCGTCATCCGTCCGCGTGTCGCGCTGGGCTGGGCGCAGTTCGTCCTCGTCGCCGGCATCCTCTGGACCGCGTGGATGATCACGAGCGTTCTGCCCTACTGGGCCGACGCCGTCACCACCACGAACGACCCGTGGGTGATGTTCCTGCTCGATCTCAAACGCTGCGTCTTCGCCGTGCTTCCGCCGTCGCTCTTCTGGGGCGCCAGTTTCCCGCTTGCCTGCGCGGCAGCCGTGAAGTCGGAAGATGAGGACCCGGCGCACGTTTCTGGCGGCGTCTATGCGGCGAACACTCTGGGCGCGATCGCCGGTGCGCTCATCGTCAGCCTCATTCTGATTCCCGCCATCGGCACCCAGCAATCGACGCGCGTGATGGTGGTGCTCTCGGCGGTCGCCGGGGTGGTGGCTCTTTGGCCTGTTGCCGGCAAGGCGATGTCGCGCGCCGCGCTCGCCGCCGTCGTCCTGCTCTCCGCCGGCCTTGCGTGGGCCGTTCCCGCAACTCCCGGCGAACTCATCGCCTACGGCCGCAGAATGCTGGATAACGCCGGCCAGTCGCAAATCCTGAAAGTCGTGGAAGGCCGCAATTCTTCCGTCGCCATTTCACGCTGGGATAACGGCACCGTCTACGTGAACGTCAACGGGCACGTTGAAGCGACCACCGAAACCTTCGATATGAAACTGCAGCGCATGGTCGGCCATCTGCCCGCGCTGCTCAATCCCGATCCGAAGTCTGTCCTCGGCATCGGCTTCGGCGCGGGTGTTTCGGCGGGCACTTTCACACGCTATCCGGGGATTCAGAAGATCACGGTCTGCGAAATCGAACCGGTGATCCCTCCCACTTCGACCGAATTTTTCGCCCCGCAGGATTACGCCGTTTACCGCAACCCGAAGACGCATGTTGTCTTCGATGACGCGCGGCATTACCTGCTCACCACCAACGAGAAGTTCGACGTCATCGCCTCCGACCCGCTCGATGTCTTCGTCAAAGGCACCGCGGCGCTGTATTCAAAGGAGTACTTCGAGTCGGTCAAGAGGCATCTCAACCCGGGCGGCTATTTCTCGCTCTACGTTCCGCTCTACGAAACCGACGAGCCGACCATCAAAAGCGAGCTCGAAACCTTCTTCGAAGCCTTCCCCAACGCCACCGTCTGGGCCAACCTGCGGGATGGCCAGGGATACGACATGGTCTTCCTCGCGCAGGCCGATCCTCTGAAGATCAATCTCGAGGAAGTCGCCGCGCGTTATGACCGGCCGGATTACGCGCCGGTCCGGCAATCGCTCAACGAAATCGGCATCTATTCGACCGAAGATCTCTTCTCCACCTACACCGGGCAGAAGTCCGATATCGGCCAATGGACCAGAGGCGCCGACATCAATCGCGACGCCAACCTGCGCCTCAGCTACCTCGCGGGCTGGGGCATCAATTCGCACCTCGAAGACCAGCTTTACCGCCACATGGTCCACTACCGGCAGGGCTGGACCGGCATCTTCACCGGCTCACCCGACCGTGTCGAAAGCCTGCGCAAAGCCATCACCCGGTACTCTGAATGACAAAATAGAAGTTCAGGATGACGAAATTCTTCGTCCAGAACTTCGGCTGCCGGGCCACGCAGGCTGACGGCGCCGCCCTCGAAGCGCAGCTTGCGGACCGCGGGCTCGCGGGCGCGTCCACGCACGCCGATGCCGATCTCGTGGTCGTCAATACGTGCACGGTCACGGCCGAGGCCGATCACGATGCCCGCGCCGCGATTCGCCGCATCCATCGCGAAAACCCGGCGGCGCGCATTCTTGTCACCGGCTGTTACGCGCAGCGCGCGCCCGAAGAGATCGCGAAGATGCCCGGCGTCGAGTGGGTCGTCGGCAATTCGCACAAGACGGATATCGCGAACCTGATTTCCGGCGAGCTCGAATACCACAGCCAGGTTCTGACCGGCGACATTTTCGAAACCTCCGCCATCCTCACCGCGCCGATTCTGGATTCCGCCGGAGACCGCACCCGGCCCAATCTCAAGATTCAGGATGGCTGCCACAACCGCTGCTCCTTCTGCGTGATCCCCTATGTGCGCGGCAAAAGCCGTTATGTTCCGGCGCAGGAGATCGTGGAACAAGTCGCGTCGCTGAGCGTACGCTATCGCGAAGTGGTGCTCTCCGGCATCAATCTCGGCCGCTGGGGCAGGGCGCAGGGCAGCCAGCTGCGTCTTGCCGATCTGCTGCGGCTGATTCTTGAGCGCACAGCCATCGGACGCATCCGCCTCAGTTCCGTCGAGCCGATGGATTTTTCGGATGATCTCCTCGATCTGATGGCATCGAACGAGCGCATCGCGAAACACGTCCACGCGCCGCTGCAATCGGGCTCCGACGCCATCCTGCGCCGCATGCACCGCAAATATCGCCCGCGCCATTACGCCGATCGCGTCACCAGAGCGCGGCGTCTGATGCCGGATGCGGCCATCGGCGCGGACGTGATGGTCGGCTTCCCCGGCGAAACCGATGAGCTTTTCGAGGAATCGCGCCAGTTCATCGAAGCCATGCCGTTCACTTACCTGCACGTCTTCACCTACTCGGAGCGCCCCGGCACGCCTGCCGCGACGATGCCCGGCGTGGTCCCGATGCCCGTGCGCAAGGAGCGCAACCGCATTCTGCGCGATCTGGCGGCGGCGAAAAACGCGGCGTTCCGCCAGTCGATGCAGGGGCGTGAATTCTCCGCCGTCACGCTCGATCCGCCCGGCGTGGCGCTCACGGACAACTTCGTCAAAGCCTCGCTCGACATGCCTTACGCGGCCAACCATCTGGTGCGGCTGCGCATCAAAGCGCTGACCAGCCAGGGCGTCACCGCGCAGGTCGTCGCGGCGTGAAGAACGATCCCATCCAGACCGCTCTCGCGAGACTCGACGATCCGGCTGCGGATCTCGCAAAAGGATTGCAATCGAAATGGCCGCTGGTGGCTGCCAGAGCAGCCCGTCTGATCGGCGACCGCGACCGCCGCGATCTCGGGGAGAAACTCGCCGCGTCCCTTGCCGGTCTGCTGCGCGCGCCTGCCGCATCCGACAAAGGCTGCGCGGCGAAGACAGCCATGGCGCGGGCCCTCCTCAAGCTCGAATACGACGATGCCGAACTGTTTCTCGCGGGCATGCGGCACGTGCAGCCCGAACCGGTCTGGGGTGGTTCGGAGGATGCGGCTGCCGATCTCCGCGCCGTCTGCGCCATGGGCCTCGCGAACTCCACGTATCCCGATAAACTCCGCGAACTGGTCACGCTTATGGCCGACCCCGCCTGGCCGGCGCGCAGCGGAGCCATTCGGGCCGTCGCCGCAGTGGGAGGCGATTCCGCGGCCCTCCTGCTGCGCCTGAAAGCTTACGTGGGCGACAAAGAACCGGAGGTGATGTCGGACTGCTTCACCGCGCTGCTCGCGGTCGAGGGCGCGCCCGCCGTTCCCCTCGTCGTCTCCTTCGCGCCGAAAAGCGAAGCCGCGATTCTCGCGCTCGGCGCCTGCCGCCTCGCGGAAGCCATCGAAGCGCTCCGGGATCTCTTCACCCGCAGCGCCGATCCCGAAACGCGCCGCACCATTCTGCTCTCTCTCGCCACATCCCGCAGCGAAGCGGCCATCGAATACCTCGCGGGTCTCATACGCGAAGCGCCGGTTTCAACCGCGACCCTTGCCCTGCGCGCCGCCGCGATTCACCGCGCCGACGAGCGCATCCGCTCGGCGATCGCCCGGGCCGTTGAAGCCCGCGGGGATCACGCCCTGGACGCGGTCTTTTTCGCCGAATTCAGCGCCTGACTGAACGGTGGTAACCGGCTGATTTGCGTTACACTGGACTGCATATGCGCTTCCTTACGCTCGTCTTTGCTTTACTTCTCAGCTCCGTCGCTGCTCTTGCGGCCGATGTCTCCGGAGCGTGGGCAGTCACCGTGGATACGCCAAATGGCCCTCTCGACGTCACCCTGACGCTGAAACAGGACGGGGATAAACTCACCGGAACGGTGTCGAGCCAGATGGGCGATGCCCCGATCACCGGAACCGTGAAAGGCGACGATATCGAGTTCAGCATGACCATGGACGCCAACGGCGCCAGCATGGTGATCAAGTACAACGCGAAAGTGGATGGGGACAAGATTTCCGGTTCGCTCGACTTCGCCGGCCAGGGCGAAATCAAGTTCAGCGGAACGAGGAAAACGAGCTAGCTAAATGACCTGGGCAGCGGCGCGCGCGATGCGCAGCGCCGCCCTGCCCGGCTGATCGGTGACTACCAGCGCTTCGAGCGCGCCATCCCGGAATCCGGCGACGTGTTCCTGGCCGCCCTCCGTCGTGAACAGCCGTTTCGCCCCGCCCGCCGGATTTGTATCCTCGTGCCGCAGGTAAAGTGAAAACTCCTGGTTGCCGTCCAGATAGACGAGGTGAAGGAAGATCACCCCGCTCAGTTTGCAAAGTTTCGCTTCCTTGAACGTGAATCCGGCGGATTCGACTGCCGAAATGAGAGCGGTGGGAATGCCGTGCGTCGAAGCCATCACTTCCGCGGAGGGGATATCGAGCCTCCAGCGCCGCAACTGACCCTCCACCACTTCCAGCCGGTGATCGTGCGCGGCCGCCAGAGAATACGGCGAAGGCTTCGGTTTCACGCTCTGGTAGACCACAAAAGAGACCATCGCCGCGGCAGCCGCCGCCAGCGTGCCAAAAGCCGCCAGCGGCCAGAGGAAGCGGCGCCGCGCCGGCATCGCGTCTTCGGTGAACCGCGCGGCCGATTCTTCCGCAATCCGGTGCATCACTCTGCGCTCGAGGGCGGAAGTGTCGAAGGTTTCGGCGAGGACACCCGCTTTCAGCCGCTCATCGAGCGCACGCGTTTCGGCCACCTGGCGCGCGCAGGAAGGACAACCATCCAGATGCCGCCGGATGTCTTCGCCTGCGGACTGCAGGTCAGGAAACAGTGGCGCCTGTTCCAGCACTTCTGAGCAGTTCATCCTCTCTCCTTTCCAGGCTCCTGCGCATCGCCTGTCTCGCCCGGCTCAGCCGGGACATGACCGTGCCGATCGGCACATCCAGAATCTCCGCCATCTCGCGGCACGTGAACCCTTCCACCACACCCAGCAGCAGAACCGCCTGGTGATCGGCTTCGAGGCCGTCCAGCGCGCGCCGCACCTCAATGGCGTCGTCGGCGCTGGGCGTGCGGGCCGCCATTGCCGGTGAAAGCGGCACGATGGTGCCGGAGAGTTTCCGCCCCTGCCCGTAGAAAGTGTTGAACAGAATTCGGAACAGCCAGGCGCGGATGTTCGTGTCCGGGCGAAACTGGTGGAAACCCCGCCAGGCAGAGAGCAGCGTTTCCTGAACCAGATCCTCCGCTGCCGACGATCTGCCGGTCAGTCTGCGCGCCACGCGAAGCAGCGCGCGGGCGTGAGGCAGCGCAACCTGTTCGAACTCCTGCTGCCGCGCCGCGACCATGAATACGATTCTACCCGGATGAGCCTTGCCTGAACTCATCCTTTTTCAGCTCGTCTTTCTTCGGTTGGGCGAGCGCAGTTGTTCTCCTCTCCCGCTGAAACGCGGGAGAGGAGAAAACTCATCCCTGGATCTGGTGTGACGGAGGTGGGTTTATTTGCGGGAGCCGCGCCGCGTGTTCTTCAGAGCCGTCTGGCGCATCTTGTTCTTCTTGCGCTTCGGCTTGCTGATGGCAAAGGTGCCGCTTCCGAGATATTCGGCTTTATAGAGCTTTTCGTCCGCCAAGAGTGTACTCCGTTGAAAGGGAATTGAAGTGGATTGGAAACCCTCATTGTAACGCGCGCCTCTGGCCGTGCCACTATGGAGGCAATGCGTCTCCGGGGGAAACTTTCTCGCATACTGGCGGTTGGGCTCGTCGCGCTCGCTGCCGGAGCGTGGCAGCCGCCACGCAATCCCGGTCTTCCCAGCGCCGCCGAGATCAACGGGATCCTCAGGGAACTTTCCGATATCACGGGCTTTGCGATCCACCGCGAACTGCCCTTCGCCTCCGTTACGCGCGACCAGGTGAACGGCTATCTGAAGGAACAGATCCGGGAAACGGTCAAGCCGCAGGAGATCCAGGCGGAGGAAGTCAGCCTCAAAATGCTCGGCTTCGTCCCGGACGATTTCGATCTCAAACAGACCACCATCGACCTTCTGACCGAGCAGGCCGCCGCGTTCTACGACTTCCACCGCCGCAAGCTCTTCATCTCTGACTGGGCCACGGTCAATATGCGCGACGAAGCCCTGATCCACGAGCTGGCGCACGCCCTCGCCGACCAGAACTTCCCCATCCGCAAGTTCATGGAGTCGCACTCGGACGACAGCGAAATCTCGCTCGCCCGCGAGGCCGTCGTCGAAGGCCAGGCTTCCTGGCTGATGCTGGAGGTCACGGCGCGCCGCAACGGCAAGACGCTGGCCGACCCCGAGACTGCCCGCCAGTTACTCGAACTCGATACCGCGTCCGCGGATAACGAATACCCGGTCTTCGGCAAAGCGCCGCTCTATCTGCGCCGCACGCTCCTGTTTCCCTACGATGCAGGCCAGCGCTTCCAGCAGGCCGTCTTCGAGCGTGACGGCAAAGCCGGCTTCACCCGCGTGTTCCGCGACCCGCCGGTGTCGAGCGCCCAGATCGATTTTCCCGAGCGCTACTTCGCTCACGAAGACCCGAAGCCGCCCACGCTGCCGAAGCTGGCAAAAGGCGCGAGGGAATTCGTCGCCGGAACCCTCGGAGAACTGGAAACCCACATTCTGCTCGAGCAGTATGTCAATGAAGCTTTTGCCGACACCCTCTCGCCCCATCTGAAAGGCGGCGTCTACCGCATCGAGGAAGACCCCAAAACGCACCGCCGGACGCTCCTTTACATCTCGGAATGGGACAACGAAGATTCCGCCAGCCGCTTCTTCGCCGCGTATCAGGATGTGCTGCGGGGCAAGTCGAAAGCCATCGATGTGGCCAGCCGCACCGACGACGACATCACCGGCAAAACAGAAAGGGGCTACTTCTCCGTCACGCGAACGGCAAAACAGGTAGTGGTGCGCGAAGGCTACGCGGCC
>DASPQQ010000391.1:0-5541 GCA_035624885.1 Bryobacteraceae bacterium
CGCTCCGTCGCGCGACGGCGACTGATCTGGTATTGTCTTTTCACAAGCGACTCTCCTTTTTTCCTGCCACGGAAAAGTTCCCCAGAGCCTATCACGGCTCTGGGTGAGTCGCTTACTTTCTACGAAGTTCCGGACATCCTCTTGCCGTTAACGCGGAATACGCGATTTTCTCGCGCCTGTTATCAACAACCTGGCCGCCGCGCAGGCCAAATCCGGTCCCTGTGAGTGCTACATTCCAGTCGCAATGATCGGCGACTGCGCGCATACCAACCTTCGCTCCCTCCGGACTCCCGCTCCGCAGGGCGAACAAAAGCCGAAGAAGGCAGAAAAACAGAAATCAAAAACGTCGAATCGAACCGCACAACATGCTGAAAACAATGAACCGGCGGAAAAACGAACCCATCGGACCCGAGCCCGGGAATTTGCCGAGGCGCGTCATCCGGCGCATGCCCGGCCTCCGCTCCGAGCGGCTTTTTGCGAACCTTCCGCTTCTCGCAGCGGTTCGCCAATTGCATCTCAAAACGGATGGGAACCAGCAGCACATTCCGAGGTCACTGAAATGGCGCAGAACGCAACGGTGAAGAACGACACAGCCAGCCGAGCCACCGGGCTGGTGCTTTGGTTCAAGGATGTCGGGATCGAAGACATTCCTCTCGTGGGCGGCAAGAACGCGTCACTGGGCGAGATGCTGCGGCACGTCGCCGCGCAGGGAGTGCGGGTTCCGAACGGGTTCGCCACCACCGCATATGCCTACCGTGAATTCATCCGCTCGGCCGGTCTCGAGCCGAAGCTGCGGGTGCTGTTCGCAGGGCTCGACGTCCAGAAGCTGGACCAGTTGCAGGAATGCGCGAGGCGAGCCCGCGCGCTGCTCCTCGAAACGCCGTTTCCGCCGCAGCTGGAGACCGCCATCGCCGAGGCTTATCGGCAGCTTTGCCGGGAATTTGGCGAGGATACCGACGTGGCCGTTCGCTCCAGCGCCACCGCGGAAGACCTGCCCGAAGCGAGCTTCGCCGGCCAGCAGGAGACCTATCTGAACGTTCACGGCACAAGCGCGGTGCTCGATGCCTGCCGCAAATGTTTTGCCTCGCTCTTCACCGATCGCGCCATCTACTATCGCCAGATCCACAATTTCGATCATTTCGCCATCGCGCTTTCCGCGGGAATCCAGAAGATGGTGCGTTCGGACGTGGCCTCTTCGGGCGTTGCGTTCTCGATCGACACCGAAACCGGATTCGAAAACGCCGTCCTCATCAACGCCTCCTACGGCCTCGGCGAAAACATCGTACAGGGTTCGGTCAATCCCGATGAGTATATGGTTTTCAAGCCCACGCTGAGGCAGGGGTTCCGGCCGATTTTGAGCAAGCGCGCCGGCAGCAAGGAATTCAAGCTGGTTTACGATGCGGGCGGATCGCGGCGCACGAAGAACGTGCCGGTCGCTCCCGGCGAGCGCGCGAAATTCGCGCTCAGCGACGACGAGATCCTCGAACTGGCCCGCTGGGCCTGCGTGGTCGAAGACCATTATTCGCAGGTTCGCGGCGTCAGAACTCCGATGGATCTCGAATGGGCGAAGGACGGCATCTCCGGCCAGCTTTTCATCGTGCAGGCGCGGCCGGAAACGGTGCAGTCACGAAAGAAGAAGGCGCTGCTCAGAACCTGGCACCTCACCGGGAGCGGAAAGGCCCTGGTCACCGGGCGCAGCATCGGCGAAGCCATCGGATGCGGCAGGGCGCGCGTCATCCTGGACGCTCATCGGATGGGTGAGTTTCAGACCGGCGAGGTGCTGGTGACCGACAAGACGGACCCCGACTGGGAGCCGATCATGAAAAAGGCCGCGGCCGTCGTGACCAACCAGGGCGGCCGCACCTGCCACGCCGCAATCATCGCGCGCGAACTCGGCATTCCCGCCATTGTCGGCACCATCAAAGGTTCCGACGCGATCCGCACCGGCCAGGACATTACGGTTTGCTGCGCCGAAGGAGAAGAAGGCACGGTCTACGAGGGCATCCTCCCGTTCGAGGTGAAAGAGGTCACGCTCGAAGATCTGCCGCGCACGCGCACCCGCATTCTGATGAATATCGGCAACCCCGAGGATGCCTTCAGCCTGGCAAGCCTTCCCAACGACGGCGTCGGACTGGCCCGCCTCGAATTCATCATCGCCAACCATATTCAGGCCCACCCCCTGGCCCTGCTCCATCTGGATTCCCTCAAGGACACCGTGGCGCAGGCGAAGCTGCGCGAACTGACCGCGGCGTATGCGGACAAGCCCCGCTACTTTGTCGACAAGCTCGCGCAGGGGGTGGCGACCATCGCGGCGGCGTTCTATCCGAAGCCGGTTGTCGTCAGGCTTTCCGATTTCAAAACCAACGAATACGCGAACCTGCTCGGCGGCGCCGAGTTCGAGCCGAAGGAAGAGAATCCCATGATCGGATGGCGCGGCGCCTCGCGCTATTACGACGCAAAATACCGGGAAGGTTTCGCGCTCGAATGCCAGGCCATGAAGATGGTGCGGGACGAGATGGGGCTCGTGAATGTCATTCTGATGATCCCGTTCTGCCGCACCCCGCGCGAAGGCGAACTGGTTCTCGAAGAGATGGCGAAACACGGTCTCCGGCGCGGCGTGAACGATCTCGAAGTCTATGTCATGTGCGAGATTCCGAGCAACGTCGTCCTGGCTGACGAATTCAGCAGGGTATTCGACGGCTTCTCCATCGGTTCGAACGATTTGACCCAGCTCACGCTCGGCCTCGATCGCGATTCGGCTCTCGTGGCGCGGCTGTTTGACGAACGCGACGAGGCGGTGAAGAGAATGATCGCCGGTGCGATCCGCACCGCGCGGGAAAACCACAGGAAGATCGGCATCTGCGGGCAGGCGCCCAGCGATTATCCGGAGTTCTGCCGCTTCCTCGTGGAAAATGGCATCGACTCGATGAGCCTGAATCCGGACTCCATCCTGAAGATGCGGATGGAGGTCGCCAGAACGGAAGCGAAGACGCCCGCGGTTACAGGACGATCCGGTTGATGACTTCGCGGACTCCTTTTATCTTTTTCGTGTCCGCTTCGGCGATTTCCTTTTGCAGCTCTGACTCGACGGTGCCTTCGAGCGTCGCAATGCCATCCTGCACTTGGACGTCGATCAGCCCGTCGGGGACGTCGTTGTCGAGTCGCAGCGCCTCGCGAATGTTCAGCGCGATTTCATCGTCTCTCGTCTTCTCTGTTTCCGCCATCGCTGGCCTCCTTGTCAGTGTCCTTGTCCGAAGTGCAAGCGGGTTTCCACTGCGGACCCAACTCGTCCACCCAATGCGGGAGCCGCAGGACGGCCTGCTTCACCGCGCGCCGGACCGTTCGGCTGAGGGGGCAGGGAATCCGGACCGTCTCTGGCGGGATCTCAATTCCCAGCACCCACCCCGGGGCGGGCGCGCATCCGAGTTTGCGGGCGAGCTGAATCGAAGCTCCGACGCCCAGTTCGTGCGAGGAAACGAAGCGGGAGCCGCACCGGTCCAGATCGTCGAAGCTCAGCTCATGCAGCGTTCCGGGTGCTGCTCCGCTTCGCACGGCATCGATGAGGATCACGGGTTTGCTTGTGTCCAGCAACTCGAGCAGGCCCGCACCGGGGCGGTCCGCGGCCAGCACTTCGCAGCCGGGCGGCGGGTTCCGGGCGAGGATGCGCGCGGCTTCGAGCCCGGCGGCATCGTCGCCGAACGGGCTTCCGATTCCGATGACGCGCATCATTGTCCCTCGATCTTCAGCCTGAGAAAGTGGGTCGAACAGGAGATACAGGGATCGTAATTGCGGATCGCGACTTCGCATGCGCGCGTGGCTTCGGCCTGCGTCTGCTGGAGGATTGAAGGGACAAGCTCCCGCAGGTCGGCCTCGATGCGGGCCTGATTCTGCGAGGTGGGCGGCACGATGCGAGCCGATACGATCAATCCGTTCGCGTCGGTTTCATAGGCGTGATAGAGAGAGCCGCGCGGCGCCTCGGTAATCGCGCACGCGGATCCGGCGCGGGGCGCGAACGAAACCGCCGGCGCCGCTGGAGCTTCGTAAAGGTCGATGATCCGCAGAGCCTCCTCGACCGCGTAGAGAATTTCGAGAGCGCGTGCGACGATGCTGGTCCAGGGATTCGAATTCGGCCAGGGGATGCCGGTGTCGTGCGCGGCGGATGCGACATCCGGCCCCAGGCGATCGAAGTTCAGATTCACGCGCGCGAGCGGTCCGACGAAATACGCTCCGCGGCCCTTCACTCTCGCATGGAGCGCGGTCGACCAGGGAACCTGGTGCTCCTCGAACAGGTTCTCGAAGTCCTGCTGGGCGGCATCGATGCCTTTGCTCGAGACGATCCTGCCCTCGTTCATCGGGTATTCGTCCGGATGCCGGAGCGATACGAACTCGATGTCGCGGCTGACCGCGGGCAGGTCGAAACCCGACACCCAGCGGATGCATTCCGCCGCATCGTCGCGAACGTGCAGAAGCTGTTCGCGCAGGTCCACCAGCTCGTGGCGCTTCGGCACACGCGTAAAGCCGCCGACGCAGGCGCCGACCGGATGGATGGAACGGCCGCCGAGCCTCGAGACGATCGCGTTGCCGGCCTTCCGGATGCGGAGGCCGCGCTCGACGGCCTTCGGGTCTTTCCCGGCCAGCGTGATCACGCTGTCGCAGCCGAGGAAGTCCGGCGCCGCCAGCATGTGGATATGGAGGGCGTGGCTCTCGATCCATTCGCCGCAGTAATAGAGGCGGCGCAGCGCGCGGACCGACGGATCGGCCGTGACGCCGAACAGCCGTTCGAGCGCATGGACGGAACTCATCTGATACGCGACGGGGCAGATGCCGCAGATACGCGCGGTCAGATCGGGAGCTTCGGTTGCGGCGCGGCCCCGCAGGAACGACTCGAACAGGCGCGGCGGCTCGAAGATTTCAAGCCGCAGCTCGGCCACCTCTCCATCGCGCAGCCGGATGTGGAGAGCCGCCTCGCCTTCCACGCGCTTGAGGTAATCAACGCGAATGGTTCTGTTTCGTCTCGGCATCGAGGGCATCTCCGGCCTCCCGCCACGGTTTGACGTAGCCATTGATCGCGCGCAAACGGCGCACCGCATCCGCGCCGGTAACGCCCTGCGCGGCGAGCAGCTGCGTGAAGGACTGCATATTCTGGTCGTCGGCGGGTCCGAAACAGCCATAGCAGCCGCGATGGAATGACGGACACAGCGCGCCGCATCCGGTGCGCGTCACGGGCCCAAGGCAGGGTTCGCCGCGCGCGACCGTCACGCAGACGTTGCCGCGCCGCTTGCACTCCATGCAGACGCTGTGCCCCGGAAGCACGGGTCTCGCGCCCGAAAGCAGCGAGCGCACAACGGCCAGCAGCTGCTCCTTGTCGACCGGGCAGCCATGCACTTCAAAGTCGACGCGGACGTGTTCCGAGACCGGCGTCGAAGTGGAGAGCGTCGAGAGGAACTCCGGGCTCGGATAGACCGCGCGCACGTACTCGCCGATATCGCTCCAGTTACGCAGCGCCTGGATTCCGCCCGCGGTCGCGCAGGCTCCGATGGT
>DASPQQ010000392.1:0-3692 GCA_035624885.1 Bryobacteraceae bacterium
ATCCGCGGCGGCGCTGCGCCTCACGCGCCTTCTCGGCCCGCGCGCGCATGTCTTCGGAGCTTTCGCCGCTGTCTCCCGTGCGCAGTTCTTTGTACGGGACCGCGGGCACTTCGATCTGGATGTCGATGCGGTCGAGCAGCGGCCCGCTGATCTTGCCCAGATAGCGCTGGATGATGGCCGGCGTGCAGCGGCATTCGCGCGTCGGGTCGCCGTAGAACCCGCACGGGCACGGGTTCATGGCCGCGACCAGCATGAAATTCGCCGGAAAGCAAAGCGTCATGTTCGAGCGCGCGATGCTGACGCTCAAATCTTCGAGCGGCTGGCGCAGGATCTCGAGCACGTTGCGCGGGAATTCGGGGAACTCATCGAGGAACAGCACGCCGTTATGCGCCAGACTCACTTCGCCCGGCCGCGGCGACCCCGTGCCGCCGCCGATCAGGCCCGCATCGGAAATCGTGTGGTGCGGCGTGCGGAACGGACGCTGGCGGAGCAGGCCGGCTCCGGGCGGCAGGGCGCCCGCGATGCTGTGGATTTTCGTGGTTTCAATGGCTTCTTCGAAAGTCAGCGGCGGCAGAATCCCCGCGAAGCGCTTCGCCAGCATTGTTTTGCCCGACCCGGGAGGGCCGATCATGAGCACGTTGTGCGAACCGGCGGCGGCCACCTGCAGCGCGCGCTTCGCGGTTGTCTGCCCGCGCACATCGCGGAAGTCCGGAACCGCATCCGGCGCGATGTTCGCCGGCGCGGGTCTTGTGGGAGCGAACTGTTCCGGCTTTGTCATCACCGCGACCACTTCCGCCAGATGTCTCACCCCGAAGATGCGGATGCCTTCAACGACCGATGCCTCCGTCGCGTTGTCCGCGGGCAGAATCAGGTTCTCCACGCCCTGCTGCCGCGCGCACACCGCGACCGACAGCGCGCCGCGCACTGGCCGGATCGTTCCGTCAAGCGACAGCTCGCCCACCGAAAGATGCCGGTCCAGGTTCTGGAACGTTCCCATCGCGCCCAGGATCGCCAGCGCCATCGGGAGATCGAAACCCGCGCCCTCCTTGCGGACATGGGCGGGCGCGAGGTTCACCGTTACCGCCTGATTCGGATATCCGAACCCGGAATTCATCAACGCCGATTTCACGCGCTCCCGGCTCTCCCGTACCGCCGAATCCGGCATTCCCACCAGCATGAAGTCGCGCGCCATGCCGCTTCTGTAGAGATCCACTTCCACATCCACCGGATGCGCATCGATGCCGAAAACCGCCGCGGTCCGCGTCTTGAACAGGGGCATATGAAGGTGGTGCCAAACCGGGACCGTTTTCTCTGTAAATTGGAGGTATGCGTCTTTTTGCTCTGGCCTTGTGCCCTCTGGCCCTTCTCGCGCAAACGAACCCGCTCCTGCCTGAGAATTCGGTGACAAAGGTCTCCGATCACGTCTATGCGATCATCGGCTGGCCGAACGTGGCGATCGTCGTCGGAGATCGGGCGACTCTGGTGGTCGATACCGGCATGGGCCAGCGCAACGGCGCCGTGGTCATGCGCGAGGTCGAAAAACTGGCCAAAACGCCCAATCTCTACCTCACGACCACCCACTTCCACCCGGAACACTCGAGCGGCGAACCGGCTTTTCCGCCGCGCACCGTCATCATCCGGCCCGCTGTCCAGCAGGAGGAGATGAATGCGAGAAACGCACAGTTCCTCCAGATGTTCAGCAGCCGCTCGGCGCAGATGAAAGAACTGCTGGCGGGCGTCGAGTTCCGCACGCCGGACATCCTTTTCGACAAGGAACTGAAACTCGATCTCGGCGGCGTCACCGCGCGGCTCCTCTGGACAGGCGGAGGCCACACGAAAGGCGACGAAGTGATTTTTGTCGAACCCGACAGCACGCTCATTTCGGGCGATCTCGTCCAGAACAAACAAACCCCCAACATGCCGAACGAAGACGCCAGTCTGAAAGCGTGGATCGCGTCGGTCGACCAGATCGCCGCTCTGCGGCCGCGCTTTGTCGTGCCGGATCACGGACCGCTCGGCGATGGTTCGCTGCTGGCTCAGGAGAAGGCCTTCCTTGTCGATCTGCAGACCCGCGCGGCCCAGCTCAAGCGCGAAGGCAAATCCGCCGATGAGGCAGCGGCGAAGATCTCGGAAGAATTCAAGGTGAAGTATGCGGGGTGGGATGGCCTCGGCGCCCTCCCGAACGCGGTGAAACGGGCTTACGCGGAATGACGTTTTTCCCGGCATACTTCGGGCCAGGCGCCGGCTTCGCTTTTCTCGGGTCGTTTCTCTCCATCGTGCTCGCGGTCCTGGCCGGAATTGCATCCGCGATTCTGTGGCCCTTCCGCACGGCGTGGTTGTTCTTCAAACGCCGTGGGCGTGCGCAGGTGCGCAGGGCCATCTTCCTCGGACTCGACGGCCTCGATCCGCGCGTTACCGAGAAACTGATGGCGGAAGGCCGGCTGCCCAATCTCGCGCGCCTCGCCGGGCGCGGCTCGTACCATCGTCTGCGCACCACGTTCCCCGCGCTTTCGCCGGTGGCATGGTCGACCTTCGCCACCGGCGTCAATCCGGCGAAGCACAACATCTTCGATTTCCTGAGCCGCGACCTGCGAACCTGCGCGCCCGAACTCTCGTCGGCCAAAGTCTGGCCCGCGCGGAATGGCAAACGCGCCTCCGTCGAGATGCGGCGCAAGAGCGAGCCGTTCTGGAAAATTCTGGGGCGCTCGGCGGTCAAAAGCACGATCCTGCGCGTTCCGGTGACGTTCCCCCCGGAGCCGTTCAACGGCCTCGAACTCTCGGCCATGTGCACGCCGGACCTGCTCGGCACGCAGGGCACCCACTCGCGATTCGACTCGCGTCAGGGCAGCCTCAAAGGGCCGCAGGGTGCGTCGATCCCGTTCGTGGTGCGCGATGGCCGCCTTGAGATTCAGGAGACTGTCTGCGATCTGAGGGAAGGCGAGTACACACCCTGGATTCGTCTCCGCTTCGGCCGCGCAGCAGGTATTGTCCGCTTTCTTCTGGTGCGCAGCGAACCCGATTTCGCGCTCTACGCGACGCCGGTCCAGATCGATCCTTCCGATCCAGCCCTGCCCATCAGCCATCCGCCTTACTACGCGGCGTATCTCTCGAAGCTCCTCGGAACTTTCGCCACCCTCGGTCTCGCCGAAGACATGACCGCGATGAACGAAGGCGCGATCGACGGCGACGCGTTTCTCCGCCAGACCGATCTCATCCGCCAGGAACGGGAGGCCATGTTCTTCAGCGCGCTCGAGCGCACGCGCCGCGGCGTTGTCGCCTGCGTGTTCGACACGACCGACCGCGTGCAGCACATGTTCTACAGCCAGCCGGAAGTGATCGAGCGGCTTTACCGCGACGCGGACCGCATCGTCGGCAGGGTGCTGAGCTACGAGGATTCCGAAACCGCCGTGTTTGTTCTTTCCGATCATGGCTTCTGCTCGTTCCGCCGCGGCGTGAATCTCAACTCGTGGCTGCTGCGTGAGGGCTATCTGGCGCTCAAGGACGGGCTCGCGGAATCGGGCGACTCCTTCGACGGCGTGGACTGGTCGCGGACCCGCGCCTACGCGTTCGGTCTCGGCGGCCTCTATCTGAATCTGCGGGGCAGGGAACAGCGGGGCATCGTCGCTCCGGAAGAAGCCGCTGCGCTCAAAAAGGAGCTGGCCAGCAAACTCTCGGGTTTGAAGGACGGGAGT
>DASPQQ010000393.1:0-20227 GCA_035624885.1 Bryobacteraceae bacterium
GCACGGCAGCAGCTCCGAATCCTTCGCAGGGAACGCCGGTCGCCGGCGGCGGCTTTGTGCTGCCCGCCATTCCGCTGCAGACGGTGAGCGAATTCGCGGTTCCGGCGGCGGTGCTCGCCATCGTGCTCGCGCTCATCGCGCCCATGCCGGGCTTTCTGCTCGATCTGCTCATCGTCACCGACATCATGATGTCGGTGATCGTCATGATGGTCGCGATGTACATCCGGCGGCCGGTCGAGTTCAACGTATTCCCGACAACTCTGCTGCTGCTGACACTGTTCCGGCTCGCGCTGAATGTTTCTTCCTCGCGCCTGATTCTGCTCAATGGCCACACCGGCACGGCAGCCGCGGGCGAGGTGATTCAGGCCTTCGGCAACTTTGTCGTGGGCGGAAACTACATCATCGGCGCCGTGATTTTCCTGGTGCTCATCGCCATCCAGTACGTCGTGATCAACCACGGCGCGGTGCGCATTTCGGAAGTGACGGCGCGCTTCACGCTCGATGCGCTGCCCGGCAAGCAGATGTCGATCGATTCCGATCTGAACGGCGGCATGATCGATGAAGCCGAAGCGCGGCGCCGCCGCCAGCAACTGGCGCGCGAAGCAGAGTTCTATGGAGCGATGGACGGCGCGAGCCGCTTCACGCAGCGCGATGCCGTGGCGGGCATCCTGATCACCGCCATCAACATCATTGCGGGGCTGCTGATCGGCGTTCTGCAGCATGGCGTCGATCTGGCCAAAGCGGCCCAGACCTATACGGTTTTGACCATCGGCGACGGGCTCGTGACCGTGATTCCCGCGCTGATGATCTCGATTTCGGGCGGCCTGATCACGACGCGTGCCGGTTCCGACAACCGGCTCGGCGTGGAATTTCAGAAACAGGTCTTCGGCGCGCCGCAGCCGCTGTTTCTCGCCAGCGGCATCCTGGTCGCGATGGCCGCGTTTCCGGGGCTGCCGAAGATTCCGTTCTTTCTTCTCGGCGCGGGCCTCGGCATGGTCGCGTGGCAGATGAAGAACCGTCCGGCGAAGGTTTTGCCGGAACCCGAAGTCCTTGCCGGCGCGAAGCCCGCGAAAGAGAATCTCGAAGACCTGCTCAGAGTCGAACCGATCTCGATCGAAGTCGGTGTGAGCCTGGTTTCGTTCATCTCCGAGGGCGCGAATTCGCCGCTTCTGCGCCGCATCGCGGGCATTCGCAAGCAGCTGGCTTCCGAGCTCGGCTTCATCATCCCGCCGGTGCGCGTGACCGACAATCTTTCGCTGCGCGCCCGCGAATACACCATCTGCATCAAGGGCATCGAAGTCGCGCGCTTCGAACTCCCGATGGGCATGGAGATGGCGATTGCGGTCACCGCGACGGAAAAACCTCCCGACGGCCGTCCCACCAGAGATCCCGCCTTCGGCGTCGCGGCATGGTGGATTCCCGCTTCGCAGGCCGAAGCCGCGCGCACCATGGGCTACACCGTGATCGACCCGCTCAGTGTCCTGAGCACGCATCTGATCGAACTCATCAAGCGCTTCGCCTCTGAATTGTTTTCCCGACAGGAAGCGAAAAAACTCCTCGACCGCGTCAGTACGGAAAACAGCAAGGTTGTCGAAGATCTGGTGCCCAAACTGCTTCCACTCGCGACCGTGCAGCGGGTGATTCAGAATCTGCTGCGCGAGCGCGTTTCCATCCGCGACGCGGTTTCCATTCTGGAGGCGCTCGGCGAAGGCGCGCCTTCCACGCGCAATCCGGTGCTCCTCACCGAGTTCGTCCGCCAGTCGATCCGCCGTGTGGTCGTCAAGCCCTATCTCAATGCCAACGGCGATCTGCCGGCCTGGTTCCTCGACCAGCCGCTCGAACGCATCGTGGAAAGCGGCGTCGAGCACGGCGAAAACAACAGTTCGCTCGGCCTTTCACCGAATGTGCTGCGCGATCTTCTCGACCGCATCACGCGCGCCGTCGGTCCGGCCGAATCGCCGGTTGCGGTGGTGGCCAGTTCCTCCTGCCGTCACTTCCTGCGCCAGGCGATGGAATCGATGGCGCCCAATCTGTTCTTCCTCGGCCACAGTGAAATCCCGCCCGGGGTGAAAGTCGTTTCGCTCGGTCTTATCCAATGACACCCTTGACCAGAACCATGCAGACCAAAACCTACTTCGCCAGCAACGTGCCCGCGGCCTTCGAAGCAGCCCGCGAGGAACTCGGACCCGACGCGATGCTCGTCAACTCGAAGCCCGCGCCCGATGAGTTCCGCCATCTTGGCCGTCTCGAAGTCGTCTTCGCGTGGGAACCCCGAGCCGCCGGCGAACAGAATCCGCCCGCCGGCTTCGAACCGCCCGCCTCCGAGCTGGACGAGATCCGCCGCCAGCTGGCTTCTCTGCGGCGCGCCATTGCGCAGCGCGGAGAGGACGCGGAAAAGCCGGCCGAGACCGCCGAGTTTCTGGAAACCCGGCTCGCCGAAACAGGATTCTCGCGGGAGCTGGCGCGCGAACTCTCGACTGCCGCGCGCTGCGCCGAACCCGCCGATGCGCGCGAAATCCACGACGAAAAAATCTCCCTGCAGCGCGAATTCACGCGCCGCATTCCGGTGGCGCCGGCTCTCGAGATCAAAACCGGCGAAACCCGCATGCTCGCCTTGCTCGGCCCTCCCGGCCGCGGCAAGACCACGTCGGCGATCAAACTCGCGATCCGGCTCGGCCTTGCGGCGCGCGTGCCGGTCCGGCTTTACAGCGCCGGCGTCCACGGCGTGGGAGCCCGTGAACAAATGGCGCGGTATGCGGCCATTCTCGGGGTGCCGTTCCAGGTCTTCGAATCGCTTGACGGCCTGAACCTCGCGCTCAACGGCGACGCGTGGAAAGGTCTGATTCTCATCGACACTCCCGGCCTCGCCGCGGCCGATCTGACGGAAATGCGTGAGTTTGCCGCGTTCCTCGCGGCCCGGCCGGAGATCGAGCGGCATCTGGTGCTGCGGGCCCCGGAACGCACGGCCGATCTGCTGCGCGCCATCGAACGCTTCTCCGCTCTCAAACCCTCGCGTCTGCTGTTCACCGGACTCGACGAAGCCTCGAGCCTCAGTTCCATCACGGAAACCCTGATCAAATCCGCCATCCCCTGCGCGTTTTCGGGAATCGGCCAGCGCATCCCGGAAGACCTCCATGAAATGGACGTGGTCTCGCTGGCGCGGCGTGCCTGCGAGTTTCTCTATCCCGAGCCCGAACTCCGCTTCAGCGCGCGCGCGGCGGGCGCGGGCGGGTAGCGGCGGGAAAAACACGACCCTCCGGCACAACAACTGACAGGACCGGCAAACGCAGAAGCACAAACGCAGAAGAAAGGAAGAGGAAGCCCTGGCGGCCGCCGCATATTATTTTCCGGCTGAAACCCTGTTCGAGGATGAGCGCGAGAAGCTCATCCTCGAGCACATGCCGCAGGTGCGTCTGATCGCGCGCAAAATCCATGAGCGCGTTCCCGAATCCGTCTGCTATGAAGATCTGCTCTCGGCCGGCGTGGTCGGGCTGATCAACGCCATCGACAACTTTGACGCCAGCCAGAATGTGCGGCTCAAAACCTACGCCGAATTCCGCATCCGCGGCGCCATTCTCGACAGCCTGCGCCAGACCGACTGGGCGCCCCGTCTCAAGCGCCGCCAGGCGCGCGAGTTCGAAGCCGCCATCGCGCGCGCCGAACAGCGCCTCCGCCGCACGCCGGAAGAAGCCGAAATCGCCGCCGAACTGCAGCTGACCCTCGACGAATACCGGGAAACACTCACCGAGTTGGAAGCGCTCAACGTCGGCGAAATCGATTTCCTCCGCGATGACGACGAAGCCTCCGCCATCCTCAAACATCTCCCCGCGAACGATCAGGCATCGCCCGCACTGCAGCTCGAACGTGCCGAACTGGAAAGGCTGATCGCTTCGGCGATCGACCGGATTCCCAGAGTGGAGAAGACCGTGCTCGCCCTTTACTTCTTTGAAGAACTCACGCTGCGGGAGATTGCCGAAATGATGGGGTTCCATCTCTCGCGCGTCTCCCAGATCAAATCCCAGGCAATCCTCCGGCTGCGCACGGCGATGTCGCGCCACTGGCCCGGTGCGAGGTCGTAGACAATCATGCCCACCAGAGAAGCGCGCATCGCCCGACACATCGAATCGGCCTTCCGCCAGGCCGCCAGCGGACTCACCGGCAAGGACTTCCTCGTGGCGGAAATCGAAGAGCCCGCCGGTCCGCCCGCCGTCGCCGAACCCATCCTCTGGCAGCAGTGCTTTTCCCTGGCCGGGAATCCCGCGCTCTGGATCTGCGCCGGAAAAGACCTCTGGGAATCGCTTTCCCGCCTCACTCTGGAAGCCGCCGGCATCGATCCCATTACCGAAGAAGACAGCCGCTCCACCTGGCAGGAAATCATCGGCCAGACCGTCGGCGGCATCGCCTCCGGCCTGACTTCCGACCTGCGGCACGAAGTGACCGCGACCGAGGGCACCGAACTGGCCGAAGAACCGCCCGATCTTGCCTGGACCTGGTTTTCCGTGACGTCCGCCGATGGGACCCAATCCGGCGCCTGGCTCTTGCGTGCCGCATGGTCGAGCGAACTGGCCGGTTCCCACGATCCAAACCCGGCCGGGCAGGAAACACGCAGCGGGCCCGAAGCCGTCTCGAAGACGTTCGATCTCCTGCTCGACGTGGCTCTTCCGGTCAGCGTGTCTTTCGGCAAGACCTCGCTCCAGATCCGCGAAGTCCTGAAGCTGAACACCGGCTCCATCATCGAGCTGAATCGCTTCGTCACCGATCCGGTGGATGTGATCGTCAACGATTGCGTGATCGCGCGCGGCGAAGTGGTCGTGGTCGACGGCAACTACGGGGTCCGCATCCACCAGCTTGCGACGCGCGAAGACCGTCTGCGCACCGGCATGGGCGAGCATCCGCGGCTCGGGATGAAATCGTGACCACGCTCGCCGCCATTCTCCTCGGAGCCGCCCCGGGCTACGGCGCCGGCATCGCCGCCCTCGTGGCCGCAAAGAAGACCGCGCGCCGCCAGGCCCGCGCCATCGAACATCTGCGCGAGGAACTGCAGATTCTGCTCGTGCAGCAGCAGACCGAATATCGCGACGGCATCGGGCAGATGGGCGAAAATCTCGCACAGTTACAGGAAGGTTTCCGCCAGACTGAAGAGGCGCTGCACGGCCGGCTCACCTCCTCGCAGCGCGCGAAGGCCATCGAGCTCATGCGCTCCGGGCTCTCGCCCGAAAAAGCCGCTGCGTCGCTTGCCATGTCCCGCAGCGAAACCCGTCTGATTGCCACGGTCGCGCGCTTCTGCCGGCTCTGACGCCCGCGCTAAGCGACCAGGCGAGGCAGACGTGCTTCGAGTGTCCGCATCCTCGCGGACAGCGTCGTGCGCTTGAGCCGCAGCAGATCCGCCGCCGCGGTTTTGTTCCCGCGGGTGCGCGCAATCGCCTGCGTGAGCAGGGAATGTTCGAAGGCATGCAGCGCTTCCTGGTAGTCAAGACCCTCGGCCGGAATCGCGAGCGAGGGAATCGCCACTGGAGCTGCCTCCGCCACCTTCGGCGCCGGCGCCAGCGGGCTGTCGCCGAACCGGATGTCCGCCGCCGTGATGCTGGGCCGCGCTCCGCTCAGAATCACGGCGGACTCGAGCAGGTTTTCGAGCTCGCGAACATTGCCCGGCCAGTCATGCCCCAGCAGCAGATCGAGCGCGCGCGGATCGATCGTTTTCCCGCGCAGGTTATCGGCCGCGCAGAACTTCGCCACAAAATGCCCGGCGAGCGCCGGGATATCGTCCGGCCGTTCCCGCAAGGGAGGCATGGCGATGCGGAAGACGTTCAGCCGGTAATACAGATCCTGGCGGAACGAGCCGTCGCGCACCTTCGCCGCCAGACTCGCATTGGTCGCGGCAATCACCCGCACATCGAGGCGAATCCGTTCATTCCCGCCGAGCCGTTCCACTTCGCGTTCCTGCAACACGCGCAGCAGCTTCGCCTGCACCGCCAGCGGCATTTCGCCGATCTCATCGAGGAAGATCGTGCCGTGATTCGCCGCTTCAAATTTTCCCGCCCGCGACTGCACGGCCCCGGTGAACGCGCCTTTGACGTGGCCGAACAGCTCCGCTTCGAGCAGCGCTTCCGGGATCGCCCCGCAGTTCACGGCAACCCATGGGCCGCGGCTGCGCCCGCCTGACGCATGAATCTCCCGCGCCACCACTTCCTTGCCCGTGCCCGTCTCGCCCTCGATCAGCACATTGCAGCGTTTGCCGGCGATCAGCCCGACGTTCGACATCACGGCCGCGATGGCGGCGCTCGTGCCAATGAGCGATCGCGTCCGCGGCGGCGCGTTCAGCCGGTCCGTCAACTGCCGGATCTGCGCGACCGAGGAAGCCACGCGGTCGGCGCCCGCTTCGACCCACGATTCCGCCGATTCCGGCGAGACTCCTTCGTCGAAGATCCACAAAGGAAGCGGATTCGGGCCGCCGCGCAGGGCCGCGAGCGCGCCCATCGCCCATTCGGGTTCCGGTCCGACTTCGAGGACCACGGCGAAATGCCGCCCGGGGTCGACCAGGTTCAGGAGATCTTCTGTCTTTTCGGGGGAGCGTGTGAGCCAGAGGAGTTCCATGGTTTTTACCGTGCTGTCTCTCTATCGACTCGAACCGGCAAAACTTTAGCGAAAATTTTTTGCCACCCCGAAAAAATTTTGGAGCCCCCGACTAAGCGCTCCTCCCGGTCCCGACGATAGACAGGGTGAAACAGGCGCACAGCCCGAAAAGGAACAACTCTGTGATCGATCCGGATCTTCTGATTCAGTCTGTAACCGAAGCCACGGGGGAAGTTTTCCGCACCATGCTGGACATGGAGGTTCGGCTCACCGGCGCCGCCACCGGCGATGGCTGTGCCAAAAGCGGATTCATCTCTTTTGTCGGCATCACCGGCCACTGGGCGGGCGCGGGAGTCTTCTGCTGCTCGCCGGCTCTCGCCACCAGGATCTGCGCCCGCATGCTCGGTATGGACACCGACCCTGAGAAGCCCGACACCGACGAAGAAGTGATGGATGTCGTTGCGGAAGTCACCAATATGATCGTCGGCAACATCAAGAATGGCCTTGAGCCGGTCACCGGACCGCTCGCCATCAGCGTCCCTACCGTCATCCACGGCAGGAATTTTCACTTCCGCAATCAGGCCGGACAGGAGTACGCGAACCTCACTTTCACCACCGAAGGAGAGACTTTCGAGGTGCGCGTTTCGCTGGCTCCCAATATGGAATACGCAGTCGGACACACGCGCATTCCCGTTCTCGGAATGGCACACTTTTAGCAGGCTGCTGAAGAACCGGGACAGACAGAACTGGGCAGCCTTTTTCGCCGGAGCGCCTCACTGAAAACACGCGATTTCGCACGGCGAAAAAGGTGCCAGTTTGGTCTGTCCCAGTGTTTTTCCGTTCTCGGAATGGCACACTTTTTAGGCCTGTATTCATGGGCAGAGCGTGTGAGAAACTTGCATGCTCGCGCGCACTCTGCTTGAGAGATGCGAGTGCGCGAAGCGGAAACGTCGGAACAACTGGATCGTCTGGTGCAGATTCTGGCATGGCGATTGCTCTCGCAAATCCCGCGTGACGCAGGTATCGAAATGTCGGATCTGATTCAGGCGGGCAATCTCGGTCTGATGCAGGCGGCCCGGAGCTTCAGTTCGGTCGAGGGCGCGAAGCTGGCAGGATATGCGAAGTTCCGGATTCGCGGTGAAATGCTCGATACGGTTCGCCGTCATTCGGGCCGCGGATCGCGTCTCGCGCTGCGCCGCGCCATCCCCGCCGGCGCCGATACGCATCCGGTCGAAGAGATCGCCGCGCGCGCCGAAGACGATCCGCTCGACCGGCTCACCAGGGCCGAGCGCCGGACCATTCTGCGCGAGGAGATCGCGCGGCTGCCAAAGCGCGATCGCACCGTGGTCGGGCTGCGCTATGTGAAGGGGTTCACGCTGCGCGAGATCGGCGAATTCCTGTGCGTGAAGGAAAGCCGCGCCTGCCAGATCCATCACGAGGCCATGGAACGTCTGCGCCGCGCGCTCGCGCTGCGCGGAGTGACCGGGCTCTGGCAGCTCCTTTGAGGCACGCATGAGACTTCAATTCGATACCAGTTCACTGCCGGGCCTCAATGGAACCACCGGGACCTCCGCGGTCTCCCGCGGCACGGACGCAAATGCCGGACGCACTGCTTCCTCGGGCGACACCGCATCGCTTTCCGGCACGGCGGCGCTGCTCGGCAAACTGTCGGCCGAACGGACGGCGCGCATCGCGCAACTGACGGAGGCCGTGCGCAGCGGTTCGTACGACGTTCCGAGTTCCGCCATCGCCCGCGCCATCGTCAACGAGGCACTGGGTTAGCCATGGGTGGTCTGTTTGCCGCGCTCGACGCATCGGGTGGCGCGCTCAATGTTTACAGCCAGGCTCTCGGCGCCGAGCAGCAGAACGTAGCCAACGCATCCACGCCCGGCTACGCTGTCCAGAACGTCAGCATTCAGCCTCTCGGGATTCCGGGCAACGGCCTCCCGGCCGGCGATTTCATTCAGATCAGTTCCCCCGACGCCGCCTTCGCCGACGCGCAGGTTCGCGCGGCATCTTCCGAGGCATCCGAGAGTCAGACCCAGGCGAGCACTCTTTCGCCCGTCAACCAGCTTTTCGATATCACGGGCACGAGCGGGATTCTGGCTGCGTTGCAGCAATTCGGCACGGCCTTCTCCAGCCTCGCCACCAGTCCCAACGATCCCGCGCTGGGCAATGCCGCGCTCAATGCCGCGTCGAATGTCGCGCTCGCCTTTCAGTCGACGGCCGGCAGCCTGGCCACGCAGGAGACCGAAGTCGATTCGCAGATCGAGAGCACCGTCTCCGAAATCAATTCCCTCGCAGCGCGCATCAGCCAGCTCAATGCGCAGGCGTCGGGCGAAACCGAGGTCGATCCCGCAACCGGCGCCAGCCTCCGCTCCACGCTCGATCAGCTTTCGTCTCTGGTGGATATTAATGTCGAAACGAACCCCAATGGAACGGTTTCGGTGCTGGCCGGCGGCCAGCTGCCGCTGGTGCTGGGCGATCAGGCCTTCACCCTGACCGCCGACCCCACCGCCGCGGCTGGATCGCAGATCACGTCTTCGGGCGGCGGCAATTCGCCGCAAACGTTTTCGGGCCAGCTCGGTGCGCTCCTGCAGGTCCGGAACGGCACCTTCGGCGTGCTGCTCGGCTCGGGCGCGAATGCGGGTACTCTGAACACGCTCACTTCCGGTTTCGCGACGAACGTCAACACGCTGCTGACGTCGGGCGTCACCGCGACGGGCGCCGCCGGTGTTCCGCTCTTCACCTGGGATCAGGCCAATCCGCACCTCGCCGCTGCCACGCTGGCGATCGACCCCACGGTCACGCCGTCCGCGCTCGGCCTCGCTTCGACCGGCGCAAACGGGACGGCGAACGGCATCGCCAACCAGCTTGCGGCTCTGCCTGCGTCCAACGCCGCGGGAGACCAGATCGGCGGCCTTTCGGCCGAGAGTTACTTCGCCGCCATCGCCGCTTCCATCGGGCAGCAGCTTTCCGACGCCACGAACGCTTCCACCACTGCCCAGACCACGCTGACCGCTGCCCGGAATGCGCGCCAGCAGCAGATCGGCGTTTCACTCGATCAGGAAGCCGTCAACGTTACCGCCGACGAGCGCGCCTATCAGGCGAGCGCGCAGGTGATCTCGGTTCTGAACAATCTGACGCTCGACACGGTGAACATCCTCACCCCGACTTCTTCTTAACGGCGGAACGATATGGGAAGCATTGGCGCCACCACCCCCGGAACAGCCTGGTTTCTGAACGGCATCCGGAATCTGCAGCAGGAGGAGACCGAGACGGAACGGGAGCTGACCTCGGGCTATCAGATCCAGGATGCCGCCGACGCGCCGGCGCTCACTCCGGAGCTGGTCACGCTCGGATCCACGCTGGCTTACGTGCAGGCTTACCAGACCAATCTCACCAACGTGCAGGCCGAAGCCAGTGCGGCCGATACCGCGCTCGGCACCGGCGTGACGCTTCTCGACAACGCGCAGTCGCTCGGCGCCGAAGGCGCGGACTCGAGCCAGAGCGCCTCTTCGCGCCAGACTCTCGCTTTGCAAATCCAGAACATCCAGCAGCAGATGGTTTCGCTCGCCAATACCAGCGTCGCGGGCCGCTACATTTTTGGCGGCGGCACCGATCAGTCCGCGCCCTATCAGTACGACGCATCGAACGCCACGACCGGCGTCGACCGGCTCACTACCGAGCCCACCGGAACCGTCATCGTCAACACCCAGGGCGAGCCGATCTACCAGGGCCTGACCGCGCAGCAGATTTTCGACGCCCGGGACGCCAATGGCAATCCCACCGCGAACAACGTTTTTGCCGCGCTGCAGTCGCTTTCGGCCGCGCTCGAGGCCAATAACCAGGCCGGGATCACGGCCGCGCTCACCAATGTCCAGACTGCATCCGCCTGGCTCAACCAGGAGCAGGCATATTACGGCGCGGCTGAGCAGCGCATCACGAGCGAGCAGAACACGGCCGCCAATCAGATCACTGCGCTCGAGACGCAGATCGGCAACATCCGGGACACCGACGTCGCCCAGGCCGCGACCCAGCTCACCCAGGAACAGACGGACCTGCAGGCCGCCTATGGCGCGCAGTCCGAGATCCCGGCCAAAACTCTCTTTGATTACCTCGGCTGATTGCCATGAACCGCCAACTCACCCAGCAGGAAATCGACGCCGTATTCCAGAACATCCAGGGCCGTCAGCCCGACCGCGGCACGAAGCGCGCCGTGCCCTTCGACTTCCGCCGGCCCGACCGCATCGCCAAATCGCAGCTCCGCGCCATTCACCAGCTCCATGACAATTTCGTGCGCAGCCTGGTTTCGAGCCTCTCGGCCTATCTGCGCTCCTATCTGATCGTGAATCTGGTGAGCGTCGAGCAGCTCTCTTATTCGGAGTTTCTCGAGTGCCTGCCTTCGCCCACCTGCATCGCCTCGCTCGGCCTCAAGCCTTATGACGGCAACGCCGTGCTCGAACTCAACTCGTCGGTGATCTTCCCCATCCTTGAAATCCTGCTCGGCGGCGACGGCAAAATGCAGTTCAACGCGCAGCGCGAAATCACCGAAATCGAACAGGTGCTCCTCGACGGCCTCTTCCGCCTCATCCTGCGCGACCTCCGCGACGCCTGGACGTTTGTCACCAGCATCGACTTCTCGCTTGAAACCATCGAGACCGAACCGCAGTTCCTGCAGATTCTCGCGCCCACCGAAGCCGTTGTCGCGGTGGCCATCGAGATCCGCATCGGCGATTCCATCGGGATGATGAACATCGCGATGCCGTCCATCATCATCAAGATGATGCGCCAGAAGTTCGACCAGCAATGGTCGCTGCGCAAGAGCGCATCCACTGAGCAGGAGCAGGCGCGCGTTCTCGATCTCATCCGCACTTCCGAACTGCCGTCGGAAGCGGTCCTCGCCGGCCCGCAGCTTCTGCTGCGCGATCTGGTGAACCTCGAGGAGGGCGACGTGCTGAGCTTCGAATTCCCCGTCACCAGACCGCTCGATTTCCGGCTCAACGGCCAGAACAAGTATCGCGGCGAAATCGTCAACGCCGGACGCAGGGCCGCGTTCCGCATTACCGGCGTCGCCGGGCGAAACCCATGACCTCGACGTTTTGTGACGAACGCCGCGTCATCCGCTCGCCCTGGCTGGGCGACGTCGAGTGGGATCCGAAGTGCGAGCTCTTCTTCCCGCACGGCCTGCCGGGCTTCGAAGACGAGCGCCGCATGATTCCGGTCGAGATCCCGGCCCAGCGTCCGCTCGTCTATCTCCAGAGCCTCGAACAGCCGCAGGTCTGCTTCGTTTGTATGCCGGTGCTTGTGATCGATCCTGTTTTCCGGCTGTCTCTCTCCGACGAAGAGCGGGCCACGCTCGCCATCGCCGGCAGCGCGGCGCCGGTTCCGGGCCGGGACGTGCTCTGTCTCGGCCTGCTGGTTCCCTCGGGCGACACCGTCGAGGTCAATCTGGCCGCGCCGATCGTGATCAGCCTGATGAATTCGTGCTGTCTGCAGACGGTCGCCGGTTCGGCGAGCTGTTTTCGTCTCGCGCCGGACGGCAGGTGGGTGGCGCAGTGCTAGTCGTCCGCAGGCGCGTGGGAGAAACGATCGTGATCGGCGACTCGATCGAAGTGACCATCATCGAGATCTCGCCGACGCGCGTGAAGCTGGGGGTGATGGCTCCGCGTGAAGTGAGCGTGACCCGCCAGGAGACGCTGGCGGTCGCCGCCGACAACCGCCGGGCAGCGGGTTTTCTCGGCAGCGGAAAGGTCGATGGCGTGCTCCGCATGCTGGGCCGGGCAGAAGCGTGAACCATGCCGTTATCGATTCAGACCAACATCGCGTCTCTCATCGCTCAGAACAACATTCGCATCAACAACAATCTCGAAAACGACACCATCAGCCAGCTCTCTTCGGGATACCGCATCAGTTCCTCGGCTGACGACGCCGCCGGACTCGCGGTGGCGAACGAATACGCCGCCCGGATCGCGCAGCTCACCCAGGGCGTCCTCAACGCGAACAACGCCATCGGACAGCTGCAGATCGTCGATGGCGGTCTCAACAACATCTCGCAGATTCTCGACCGTCTGCAGACGCTCGCCACCGAGTCGGCTTCATCCACATTCGTCGGCAACCGCACCACGCTGAACAACGAATACCAGGGGCTGCTCGAGGAAATCGACCGCCAGGCCGCCAACATCAACCTGAATACCGGCGGCTCCTGCAACACCGTGCTTGTCACCTACACCGGCGGCGGGGCCAATGCGGCCGATGCTCAGGTCTCCATCGATCTGAGCGGCGCCAACAACACGGTCGATTCGGCCGGCCTCGGCATCGCCAGCACGAGCATTCAGGGCGGCGGCTCCGAGCTGGCGCTGGGGAATGTTCCCAACTCGGTCAACCTCGGCAACACCGCCACCACATTTCTCGCCGGAGGCACGCAGGATTTCACCTTCCACATCGGCACCTCCGCCGGCAATCAGGACGTCACCATCCCCATCTCCGGCGGCGTCAGCGGGCTGACCGGCGGGGCTGTGATCAATGCCCTCAATACGCAGCTCTCCACCTTTGGCATCACTGCTTCCATCGCGGCGGACGGAACCCTGCAGTTCAGCGGCGTCACGCCATTCAGTGTTTCTGTCGCTGCGGCTTCAGCCGGAAATCCCGTGGCCGGCGCCAACGACAGCGCAATCAATACCGGCGATTTCAACCTCGACAATTCCACCGCACCGGGCGGCCCGTTCGCCGGTTTCGCCGCCAACGGCGGCACCGCGGCCTCGGAAACCGTCGTCTTTCAGAACGCGGCGGGAACCGAGACCGTCACCCTCAATGACACCAACGCATCCGACCTCAATGCGGCGCTCGCCACGCTCAACGCGGATCTGAACGGCATGGGCATCTACGCCGTGAAAGCCGCCAACGGCACCGACATTTCGTTCCAGAGCGCCAACTCCTTCAGCGTCAACGAAACCGCGTACACGGCGCCGGCCAACGGAGGCACCGGGAATCTGTTTGGCGGCGTGGGCGCGGTCAGCGTGACGGCTCCCGCGGCGAGCGCTTCGAGCACCGGTGGCGCCATCGCCGCTCTCGCGCTGCTCAACACCGCGATCAGCAACCTCGGGCTGACGCAGGGTAATGTCGGAGCCGGGATCAACCGATTGAACTATGCGGTGAATCTGGCCCAGTCGCAGATCACGAATTATTCGGCGGCCGAATCGGGTATCCGCGACGCCGACATCGCGGAAGAGGCCGCCAACCTGACCAAAGCGCAGGTGCTCGAACAGGCGTCGCTGGCGGCTCTTTCGCAGGCGAACACCGCGCCCCAGTACGTTTTAACGCTCCTGCAGAAGTAGCTGACCCATGTCGACTTCCTCCACTTCGCTCACCACGCCGGTCACGGTTCCGGCAGCCGGTTTTACCGGCGTCAGCAAGTTTGCCTCCAGCCTGCAGCAGGTTCTCTCGCGTGCCGTTTCCATAGCGTCGCTGCCGCTCGACTCGCTTGAGTCCGGACTCACGACTCTGCAGAATCAGCAGACGGCCGTGCAGGGGCTCGACAGCGCCTTTACCGCGCTGCAATCCTCGATCAGCGCGCTCGACAGTACGGTTTCTTCCGGGCTGCTCGAGGCCAGTGTCGCCGACGGCTCGATTGCGAGCGCGACGGTTGCGAGCAGCGCCAGTCCCGGCACCTACACCCTCGAGGTGGATAATCTCGGATCTTCCTCGACTGCGCTCAGCATCGCCGGCTCCACGGCGGTGAGCGATCCCACGTCGCAGGGCATCACCAGCGCCTCCTCCGTCACGCTCACGGTTGGCAACTCATCCACAGTCATCACGCCCACCGGCACGACTCTCGAGGATCTCGCGAACGCGATCAATTCCGAGGCCGGATCCCAAGTGCAGGCCACCATCGTCAACGTCGGATCTTCGTCTTCTCCCGATTACCGTCTTTCTCTGAGCGCGGTCAATCTCGGGACCGATGCGATCGGTCTTGCGGATTCGAACGGCAACAACCTGATCCAGAGCTCCACTCAGGGCCAGCTTGCGAGCTATCAGGTCGACGGCACAACCGTCAGCAGCAGCACCCGCAGGGTGACGATTTCGCCCGGTCTCACCGTGACTCTTCTCGGGCAGAGCACCTCCGGTCAACCCACCACCGTCACCGTGCAGGATTCGCCCGAGGCGCTTGCCTCCGCCTTCAGTTCCTTCGCGCAGGCATACAACTCCGCCGTATCGGCCGTGAGCGCGCAGCGCGGCCAGAACGCCGGAACCCTGCAGGGCGACAGCCTGATCACGTCGCTCACCGGCGTGCTCAGCCAGCTGGTGACTTACAACAGCGGCTCGCCCAACGATTCACTCGCCAACTTCGGCATCACCGTCGATTCCACCGGCGTTCTCTCGGTCGATACCGCGACCTTCACGAGCGCCGCGGCTGCGAATTTTGAGGGCCTTCTCACCACGCTCGGCGGCGCCACCACCGGCGGCTTCCTCGAAGCGGCCGCCAATCTGCTTTCGAGCGTCGAAGACCCCACCACGGGCTCCATCAAGACCGAAGAAAGCTCGCTCTCGAACGAGATTTCAACGCAGCAGACGGAGATCGCCAACGAACAGAACACCGTGAACCAGCTGCAGAGCAACCTGACGGCGCAGATTTCCGCCGCCGACACCGCCATCGCCGGTCTCGAGAACCAGGTCACCTTCGTCACTGGACTCTTCGCCCAATACACGGGCGCCACCAACACGCAGGCCAATGGCGTCCCCACCCTCTGATCCGGGCGAAATGTTTTCTTCGCTCCTCGAAGCCATCCATCAGGGCGACTGGCAACGCGCCAGCCGGCTGGTCGACGTGCTCGCGGCAACCGCTCCGCCCTCTGACCTGGAGCAACTCCGCGATTACCTCGAAAATCTCCGCGAGGCTCTGATCGCCGCCAGAGCCTCGCGCTCTCATCTCACCCTGAAACTGAATCGCATCCGCGCCGCGGCGAAATTCCTCGCCGCCGGAAAATCGGCTGGCCCGCGGCAGAATTTTGCCGATTCGGCGGAATCCTGACGGGCGCGCCGTCCGCCGGCCAAATCCCGTCAACAGGTTAATCCTGGCCGCGGCCTTGCACTCTCCGGTGGCATGTCACTCGGCAACGCCGGCATCGGACAGACTGGCCACGCGCTCGGCCAGTATCTGAGCTACCTCACAGCGCGCCAGGAAGCGATCGCGTCCAACATCGCCAACGCCGATACCCCCGGCTTCAAAACCCGCGACGTCGAAGTGCCGGTCGATTTCTCAGGCGCCATCGAAGAAGCGCGCGACATGGTTGTCGATGTCCCCGGCCTAACCACCCGCAACGACGGCAATAACGTCAGCATCGACCGCGAAGCGCGCCTCCTCGCCGAAAACACCCTCAAGTTCACGCTCGCAACCCAGTTGCTGCGCGGCGAAATCAAGGACATCCGCTCCGCCATCGAAGAAGGACGCGCCGCATGAGTCTGTTCGGCGCCATCTCGATCAGCGCGACCGGCCTCGAAGCCCAGCGCACCCGCGCGGAACTCATCACTGAAAATCTCGCCAATGCCGATACCACGCGCACCCCGGATGGCGGTCCCTATCGCCGCAAGGACGCCGTCTTCACTTCCGCTTCCGCGCCGCTCTCCTTCGACGAAGCCCTGTCCTTCGCCAGCGGCCAGCCGGATGGCGTCTCGGTTTCCGAAATCGCCGTCGATGACCGCGACCCCGAACAGCGCTACCTTCCCGGCCATCCCGACGCTGACGCGCAGGGCTACGTCGCTTTCCCGCGCATCAACCCCGCCGAGGAAATGGTCGATCTCATGGGCGCTTCGCGCAGTTACGCCGCCAACGTTGCCGCCATCTCTTCCGTGAAGGACATGATCGCCCGCTCCATCGACCTCTTCCGCTAGCCTATGAACCAGATCTCCGGCTTCGCCCCGATCTCCGTCCCCGAACAGCCATCGCTCAACCCGCCGCGATCCGCCGGCAGTTCCTTCGCCGAGGCCCTCGGCGCAGCCATCAACGAGGTCGAAGCCCAGGGTCAGCAGGCGAAATCCGCCGCCATGGATCTTCTCGTCAACGGCAAAGGCGACGTCCACACCGTCGCCCTCGAGTCGCAGCGCGCCGAACTTTCGCTCGAACTCTTCCAGCAGGTCCGGAATAAATTCGTGCAGGCCTGGCAGGAAATCATGAAAATGCCGATGTAAAGCTGAGGGCCCGGAATGAATCAGCTCATCCGCATCTGGAAGACTCTCACGCGCGCGCAGCAGATCTCGCTCGTCGTCGTTCCCGTCGTCTTCCTTGCCCTCGCTTTCGCTCTCGCCAAATGGCGGCACGACGGCGATTTCCGCGTCCTCTCGAGCGGCCTCGCGCCCGAGGACGCTTCCGCCGTCACGCAGAAGATTCGCGAAGCGGGCATCGAATACCGGCTCGATGAAACCGGTTCCACCGTTTCCGTCCCTTCCGAACGCCTTGCCGAAGCGCGTCTCGCCCTCGCCGGCGCCGGCCTCCCGAAGAGCGGCCGCATCGGCTTCGAACTCTTCGACCGCAACAATCTCGGCGCCAGCGACTTCGCCGAACAGGTCAACTACCGCCGCGCGCTCGAAGGCGAACTCGAACGCACCGTCGCCACGCTCGCCGAAGTGGATCAGGCGCGCATCCACATCACCTTCGCCAGAGAATCGGTCTTCCTCGATACGCGCCAGCCTGCGAAAGCCACCGTCGTGCTGCGCCTCAAACGCTCGGCGCAGCTTTCGCAGCCGAGCGTCACGGCCATCGCCAATCTCGTCGCCGGCGCCGTTGACGGCCTCTCGCCCGACGCGGTCGCCATCATCGACGGCAACGGCCGTCTGCTCAACCGCCCGCGCACACCGGGTGACAGCGACGCCCAGCTTGCCGAAGCCAATCTCGACTACCGCCGCCAGGTCGAGCAGGAACTGCTCGCCAGGATCAATTCCGCCATCGGCCCGCTGCTCGGTCCCGACCGTTTCCGCGCCAGCATCAACGTCGATTGCGATTTCTCGAGCTCCGAACAGAACGAAGAAATCCTCGATCCCGAACGCTCCGCCGTCCTCACTTCGCAAACGACCGAGGAATCGACCGGCGGCTCGGCCGCGGCGGGCGGAACTCCGGGAACGGCGTCGAATCTGCCGCGGCCTCCGCAGCGCGCCGGCACCGGCGCTGGCGGCATGACGCGCCGCACTGAAAACGCTTCCTATCAGCCGAGCCGCACGGTGCGGCGCACTGTCTCGCCGCGCGGCAACATCCGCCGCATCTCGACCGCGGTCCTCGTCGACCAGACCGTCCGCTGGGATGGCACAGGCCCGCGCGCCAGGAAGACCGTGATCCCGCCCTCGGCGGAAACGCTCAAAGTGGTCCACGACATCGTCGCCGGCGTCACGGGTTTCAGCGAGCAGCGCGGCGACCAGATCACCGTCGAGACGCTGCCCTTTGAAAGCACCATCGATGCGGAGCCGCCGCCCGCCCCCGCCCCTTCCGGCAAGCAGCCCGCCGCGTTCAACCTGCGCTCGCCAGCCGTCATCGGCGCAGCCGTCGCGATTGTTCTCCTCCTCGCCGGGCTCCTCTTCCTTGTGCTGCGCCGCAGGCCGGTCCCGGCGAAAGCCGTCGACACCGCGCCGCATGCCATTGGCCAGGCTGCCGCTCCCGCGCCGAAACCTCTCGACGCCGTCGCGCGCGAAGCCACGATGGAGAAGCAGCTTTCCGAAAACGACGCGTATCAGGCGCAGCTCGAAGCCGAAGCCATGGGCAGAATCAAACTCCCGGCCAACACGCGCAAGACCGAAGTCCTCACCAGACACATTCGTGAATCCGTCACCAGGGACTCGACGAACGTCACCAACGTCCTGCGCGCCTGGATCGCGGAAGCGGAGCCGAAGCGATGACTGCGGCGGCCGGCCGGGAAGAACAGCTCAGCGGTCTGCGCAAAGCCGCCATGCTCCTGATTCTGCTCGGCGACAAGACCAGCGCCGACATCATCAAGAACTTCGACGAAGAAGAAGTCCAGACCGTCAGCCGCGAAATCGCACGGCTCGACGCCATTTCCTCCGAGCACGCCGAAACCATCCTCGAAGAGTTCTACCAGATGAACATGGCGCACGATTTCGTCGTGCGCGGCGGCATCGATTACGCCAAGAAGATGCTCATGCAGGCCTTCGGTCCCGAGGTCTCGAAAAAACTCATCGACCGTCTCTCGCGGGCCATGGGCGGCGAATACGCCAGTCTCGATCTGCTCCAGAAGGTCGACCCGCAGCAGCTCGCCAGATTCATCCACAACGAACACCCGCAGACCATCGCGCTCGTGCTCTCGCACCTCAACGCATCGCAGGCAGCCGCTCTGCTCATCTCGCTGCCTCCGCAGATGCGGCCCGATGTCGCGCTGCGCATGGGCAATCTCGATCACATCTCGCCCGAAATCGTCAGCCGCATCGCCACCGTGATCGGCCAGAAGCTGCAGGCCATCGGCGAATTCAGCCGCGAATCCTACGGCGGTATCCGCGCCGTGGCCGAGATGTTCAACCGTCTCGATTCCGTCACCAGCCGCGAAATCCTCGACGCCATCGAGCAGCAGAATCCCAACCTCGTCGAGACCATCCGCCATCTGATGTTCGTCTTCGAAGACATTCTCGTCATCGACGTCAACCAGCTCCGCGAGCTGATGAACCGCATCGACCGCAAGGTCCTCACCCTCGCCCTCAAAGGCACCAGCGAACAGCTTCGCGAGCATTTCCTCCAGACCATGTCGGCGCGCGGCAGGGAACTGTTCAGGGAGGAAATGGAGTCGCTCGGCCCCGTGCGCATCCGCGAAGTCGAGGCCGCGCAGCAGCAGATCATCGCCGTCGTCCGCCAGATGGAAGCCGAGGGTCTCATCACCCTGAAGGGCACAGTCGGAGAGCAATATGTTGTCTAAGGTTCTCAGCGGCCGCGACGCGGAAAAAGCCGCCGCCGCCAGTTTCCCCAGTCTCGGCGCGCAGCATCAGGCCGTCAACGAGGTCCGCCACGCGGAGCCGGCCGCGGGCGAAACGGCGGACGCCGCGGCGCTGCGCGAGCAGATCCGCCATCTCGAAGCGCAGCGCGTCGTCGAACGGCGCGAAGCCTTCGAAGCCGGCAGCCGGCAGGGCGAGCAGAACGCGCGCGCCGAGCTGCAGCCGGTTCTCGAACGCCTGCAGGCGGCCATCAGCGACATCACGGCGCTGCGCCCGGAGATCCGCCGCCGCGCCGAGCGCGACACCATTCAGCTCGCTCTGCTGATCGCAAAGCGGATCCTCCATCGCGAGCTCAGCGTGGATGAACACGCGCTCAACGGCATCGCGCGCATCGCCTTCGAGCGTCTCGCGCGCTCGGAGTCCTACACCGTCACCGTGCATCCGCGCTTCGTTCCCGCCCTCACCGCCGCGCTCCCCGCGTCTCAATCCTCGCGCGTGATCATTGAACCCGATCCATCCTGCGCGCCCGGCACGCTCATCATCCGCTCGAATGAAGGCGTGATGGACGCTTCGATCGACACCCAGCTCGAAGAGATCAGCCGCGGCCTCACCGACCGCCTTCTGCATTCCTGACCATGCCCGAACCCATCGATTTCAACCGCTACATCCGGTTCGTCCGGCAGACGCAGCCCATTCGCCTCGAAGGCGAAGTCGTCGAACTGGTCGGCCT
>DASPQQ010000394.1:0-4038 GCA_035624885.1 Bryobacteraceae bacterium
TTCACGACGCGCATCGACACGATCTATGGCGCGACGTGCCTGATTCTGGCTCCGGAGCATGAGATTGTCGCGAAGCTGGTTGCACCCGAAGGGCGCGCGTACGCCAAGCGGATGATTGACGCTCGGGCGCAGCAGGGACCGGGGGATATCGAGAAAGAAGGGTTCGATAGCGGGTTGAAGGCGATCAATCCGTTCAGCGGCGAAGCGATTCCGGTTTGGGTCGGAAACTTCGTGCTGTCGGGTTACGGGACCGGTGCGATTATGGCCGTGCCGGCGCACGATCAGCGCGATTTCGAATTCTGCCGCAAATACGGGATCAACGTGCGCCCGGTGATCCGGCCGTCCGGTGGCGAACTGGCCGATGCGGCGACCATGACGGAAGCTTTTGGCGACTACGGAACGGTCGAGCACTCCGGGCCCTGGAGCGGCCTCACCAGCGAAGACGCGCGGCGCGAGATGGCGGCGCATGCAGAGAAGCACGGATTCGGCAAGGCCGCGATCACCTTCCGGATCAAGGACTGGGGCGTTTCGCGCCAGCGCTACTGGGGCACGCCGATCCCGGTGATTCATTGCCCGGTGGACGGCGTGGTGCCGGTGCCGGACGATCAGTTGCCGGTGGTTCTGCCGCGGCAGATCAATATCACGGGCCAGGGACGGTCGCCGCTCGATGAAGTGCCGGAGTTCGTGAACGGGACGTGCCCGAAGTGCGGCGGGCCGGCGCGGCGCGAGACGGACACGATGGATACGTTCGTCGATTCGAGCTGGTATTTCTACCGCTATTGCGATCCGCAGAATTCCAGTGCGCCGTTCGATAAAGCGAAGATCGATTACTGGTTCCCGATCGATCAGTACATCGGCGGCGTGGAACACGCCATCCTGCACCTGATCTATTCGCGCTTCTGGACCAAGGTGATGCGCGATCTCGGGCTGGTGCGGAATGACGAGCCGGTGCGGAAGCTGTTCACGCAGGGGATGGTGATCCGCAACGGCGCGAAGATGTCGAAATCGAAGGGGAACGTGGTCGCGGCGGATGAGGTTTCCGAGAAGTACGGGGCCGATACCGCGCGCATGTTCGCGCTGTTCGCGGCGCCGCCCGAACGCGATGTCGACTGGATCGATGCGGGCGTCGAGGGCATCTACCGGTTCCTCGGGCGCGTCTACCGGTTCGCCACGCGCAACCTGCCGGTGTCGGAAGTGAAGGGCGATGGTTCGGCCGACGCCAACGTGTTGAGGAAACTGCACCAGACGCTGCAGAAGATCACAGAGGATTTCGACAGCCGCTGGCATTTCAATACCTCGATTGCGGCCATCATGGAGCTGGTGAATGAGCTCTATGCCAATGAGGCGAGGATTTCATCCGCGGCCATGGGGCAGACGATCGAGATCGTGACCCTGATGCTGGCTCCGTTCGCGCCATATCTGGCGCAGGAATTGTGGGAAGAGCAGGGGCACGCGACGCCGGTGTTCAAAGAGCCGTGGCCGGATTTCGACCCGGAACGGGTGAAGGTGGGGGATGTCGAGATCGTGGTGCAGATCAACGGCAAAGTGCGGCACCGGATGAATGTGCCGGTGGATCTCGATGAAGTGCAGCTGACGGCGCTGGTTCGCGACGATGCGGCGGTCAACGCGCTGCTCGAGAGCAAAACCGTGGTGAAGGTGATCGCGGTCCCGAACAAACTGGTCAACCTGGTGGTGAAGTAGCCCGTTTTCGGCTGCCGGCAACCCCATAAATCTCTGGCATTCCGGAGTGATACAATCGCGTGGCGCGATTCTGACGGGCTGGAGGAGGCCACGGCGTGCTGGATTCTATCCTTGTTCGGGCATTATTCGTACTGATTTCGGCGCTCGCCGGCGTTTACTTCCGTCCGGCGGGAGAGCCCTATTGGAGCGCGGCCCTCGTGGGTGCGGCGCTGGCGGCGGTGGGCCTCGTTCTCGAATGGCGCCTCGCGAGGGTTTCGCTCAAACGGCTGATCGGGATGGGAGGCGGGGTGATCGCCGGCCTCGTCTGCGCGGCGCTGATCAGCGTGGTGCTGGGGCGGATCGCCGGACCGGACTTCCCCGCCCTGCACTTCATTCAGGTGGTCTGCCTGCTCACGCTGCTCTGGCTGGGCGGCGTGGTGGGCGCTTCGAAGGGCGACCTGCTGAACCTGGGCGCCTTCGGGGGCGTGTTCGGGTCGGAACAGGAACCGAAGTCGAATCAGAAGATCCTTGATACGAGCGTCATCATCGACGGCCGCATCGCGGATATTGCCGACACCGGTTTTCTCGACGGCACGCTGGTGGTGCCGCAGTTCGTGCTGCAGGAGCTGCAGATGGTGGCCGATTCGGCCGATTCGATGAAGCGCAATCGCGGACGCCGCGGCCTCGACGTGCTGCAGCGGCTGCAGAAGCTGCCGAAGCTCCGGGTGCATATCGTGAACGACGACTTTCCGGACGTGCGGGAAGTGGATATGAAGCTCATCGAGCTGGCGAAGCTTTACCAGTCGACCATCGTCACCAACGACTTCAACCTGAACAAGGTGGCGCATGTGCGGGGCGTCGAAGTGCTGAACATCAACGAGCTGGCCAATTCGCTGAAACCCATCGTGCTGCCGGGCGAACTGATGCGGGTGTTCATCCTGAAGGAAGGCAAGGAACACAACCAGGGCGTCGCGTATCTGGATGACGGTACGATGGTGGTGGTTGACAACGCACGGCGCATGATTTCGAGGACCATCGACGTTTCCGTAACCAGTGTGCTGCAGACGACCGCGGGCAAGATGATTTTCGGGAAGTTCGACGAACGGTCGCAGACGCCTTCGGCGCCGCCGTTTCCGGACCGGCGGGAGGCCGCACCGCGCGACCCCGCTTTGCGCCGCGAGCAGCCCGTTGGAGAATAGCGAATAGTGAAAACAGCCGTCATTCTGCCGGCCGCCGGGCTCGGCACCCGCATGCAGCGAGGTGTCGTTTCGCAGGGCGGTGCGGAAACAACAGGAACCAGCCGCAAACAGTTCATGCTGCTCGAAGGGGAACCGATCCTGGTTCACACGGTGCGCAAGTTCGTCGCCTGCCCGCTGGTCACGGACATTGTGGTGGCCGTGCGCGAGGAAGAGATCGAGACCGTGGAGAAGATGCTGGCGAGGGAAGGCCGCGGGCTTTTGGGCGCGATTCGCGTGGTCACCGGCGGCAACTCGCGGCAGGAATCGGTGGAGAAGGCTTTTGCCGCGCTCGATCCGGATACGGAGATTGTCTGTGTCCACGATGCGGTGCGGCCGTTCATCGATCTGGATACGATCAGCCGCGTGATTCGCGAGGCGGCGGCGACCGGGGCCGCGATTGTTGGGATTGTGCCGGTCGATACGGTCAAGCAGGTGAGCGGGGCGCAGGCGGGCGGGGCGAAAGTGCGGGCGACGATTTCCCGCGAGCGGCTGGTGCTGGCGCAGACCCCGCAGGTGTTCCGCTATGACGTGCTGAGGCGCGGGATTGAGGCGGCGAAGCGCGATGGTTTCACCGGCACGGATGAATCGAGTCTGGTGGAACGTCTCGAAGAAACCGAGATCAGCGTGGTGCTGGGCAGCGAGAGGAATATCAAGATCACGCGCCCGGGGGATATGGATCTCGCCAGACTTCTCTTCGAACAGGAAGTTGCACGGCATTGAGCCTCAGGATCGGGCAGGGCTGGGATGTGCACCGGATCACGGCCGGGCGGCCGCTGATTCTGGGCGGTGTAACGATTCCTTCCGAATTCGGACTCGAAGGCCATTCCGATGCCGACGTGCTGGCCCATGCCATCACCGATGCGATTCTGGGCGCGATTGCGGCGGGCGATATCGGGATGCATTTTCCCGATACCGATCCGCGCTGGAAGGGCGTGGATAGCCTGCGCTTCCTGCAGCATGCCTGCGGGCTCGCGGCGGAAGCCGGCTACCGGATCGTGAACGTCGATTCGACCGTGATCCTCGAGCGGCCGAAGCTCAAGGATTACCGGCTGAAGATTCGCGAATCGCTGGCCGAGGCAATGGGCCTCGACGTGGCCGATGTTTCGGTGAAGTTCAAGAC
>DASPQQ010000395.1:0-2928 GCA_035624885.1 Bryobacteraceae bacterium
CCCTGCTGGTCAAAGCCGGTTCCGGCGTGGCGACTCTCGGGCTGCCTGATTCGCCGGGCGTCCCGAAAGGCTTCAGCGACACCACGATCACGGTTCCCTACAACGACGCCGCGGCGCTCGAACAGGTCTTCCACGCTCATCGGGGCAAGATCGCGGCGGTGATCGTGGAACCCGTCTGCGGCAATATGGGCTGCATTCCGCCGGCCCCGGGTTTTCTCGAGGCCATTCGCCGGATCACCGCGGAGCACGAAGCGCTGCTGATCTTCGATGAAGTGATGACCGGCTTCCGGGTCGCGCCCGGCGGCGCCCAGCAGCTTTATGGCATCACGCCCGATCTCACCACGCTCGGCAAAATCATCGGCGGCGGCCTGCCCATCGCGGCCTACGGGGGCAGGCGCGAGATCATGAGCTACGTGGCGCCGAGCGGCCCGATCTATCAGGCCGGCACGCTCTCCGGCAATCCGCTGGCCGTGAATGCGGGACTCGCCGTGCTGCGGCATTTGCAGGCGAATCCCGAAATCTACGCTCACCTCGAACGGGCCACGGCGGCCCTTGCGGCCTGTGCCCCGCAAGGGATTACCGTGAATCGCGTGGGCTCCATGATGACGTGGTTCTTCACCGAAAAGCCCGTGACCGACGCCGCCTCGGCGCGATCGAGCGACACCACGCGTTTTGGCCGCTTCTTCCACGCCATGCTCGAACGCGGCATCTACCTCCCTCCGTCGCAGTACGAAGCGCTGTTCGTTTCCGCGGCCCATACCTGGGCCGATATCGAGCGCACCATTGAAGCGGCCCGGGCCAGCTTCGAAATCGCTCGATGATTTTCGTCCGGATCGGTTTGTGGCGAGGAAGGGCGACGCTACTGGATCTGAACCGCGGCCTGTTCGCTCGAAACCAGGCCTTCAAAAATCGCCAGAACACGTTTGCGGTATTCGTAAACGCGATTCAGGTCGGAGCGGAAAGTCCCCTGATAATCCCTGGCGTTGGCCCACTTTTCGACCACCTTGCGCGGGATGTCGATATCCTGCCGCAGAGCCTCAAGAGAGTGGCCGCGGAGGAAGAGGCCGTAGAAGAAGGCGGCTTCCCGGTGGGGTGCCAGTGGGTCGAAATCGTCGCGAACAGTCATCGCCAAACCACTTGGATGCAGCATTTCGCCCCAATTATTCAAACCAATTTCACCGGAGGCGAAAGGCTATTTTAGCCGTCCGCGCGGCCTTTGGGCAAGGGGGGCATCCTGCTTCAGAAACAGGGTGGCTGTGTGTTGTAATAAGTGCTTACACCTCAATATGGCTTATGAAGGAGGCGTTCCGCTGCGCCGAAGCCTGATCAATGCCGCGCGTAAGCTGCGTGAATGGAAGATGGTAGCCGACGGGCTCCGTTCCACCGGTCACCCCGTTCTGGCGCACATCATCCCGATCCGGCGCTGCAATCTGGCCTGCGCGTACTGCAACGAGTACGACGATTTTTCGAAGGAAATCCCCACCGCGGAAATGATCCGCCGCATCGACCTGCTGGCCGGTCTCGGCACCACCGTGATCGCCTTCAGCGGCGGCGAACCGCTGCTCCACCCCGAACTGGACACGCTGATCGCGCACATTCGCAGACGCGGCGCCATCGCCGGCATGATCACCAACGGCTTCCTGCTTTCGCCCAGACGCATCCAGGAACTGAACCGCGCCGGCCTCGATCACATGCAGATTTCGATCGATAACGTGATGCCGGACGATGTCTCGAAAAAGAGCCTCAAGACCCTCGACGTCCGCCTGCAGATGCTGGCCGAACACGCCGATTTCCACGTGAACATCAATTCCGTGGTGGGCGGCGGCATCCACAACCCGAAGGACGCCATCGTGGTGGCGAAACGCGCCGTCGAGCTGGGCTTTACGTCGACCGTCGGGATCATCCACGACAGCGACGGCCAGCTACGCCCGCTTTCCGCGGAAGAGCAGAACATCTACCTGCAGGTGAGAGATATCGGCAAGAAGAACTATGCGCGGATGAACGCCTTCCAGGACAACATCGCGCATGGGGTGGAAAACATCTGGCGATGCCGCGCCGGCGCCCGCTACCTGTACATCTGCGAAGACGGCCTCGTCCACTACTGCTCCCAGCAGCGCGGATACCCGGCCAAACCGCTGCCCGAATATACGGTGGAAGACATCCGCCGCGAGTTCATCACGCAGAAAGGCTGCGCGCCGCGCTGCACCGTCGCCTGCGTGCACTACACCTCGCGTATGGACTTCTGGCGCGCCCCCCAGACCATTGCCCCGCCCGCGGCCGCCGAGCAGGCCGCGGACAAACTCGTTCAGCTGCAGTTGCGCTAGCAGGCTGCTGAAAAAACGGGACAGACAGAACTGGGCAGCCTTTTTCGCCGCGGACTATCGCTCGAAACACGTGACCTGGCCTTGCGAAAAAGGTGCCAGTTTGGTCTGTCCCAGTGTTTTTCAGCAGCGTGCTAATACTACTGTGTTATAAACGGCGGACGCAGCAAAAGGGGCAACAGGGAAGTTGCGGAAGCAGGAATCTGGCGATGCGGATGCGGAGCGTAGCGATGGAGAGAGGATTATGCCGCTCGGCTCGGACTCGCAGAACCCCGGGGCTGGAACCGGGCTGGAATTTTCGGGGCGCATAGCTCCAGTCGTCCGGCGCGGGCGGAGGGGGAAAAACGGGCTCTTTCGGCGACCAGAAACCCATACGCGACGATGCAGAGGGTAGCGTGATGATGAAACCCACGCCAGCCGCGGCCTTCAAAATGACCCAGCCCGAGTTCCTGTTTCAGTTCTTCGTAGTCGCGTTCGATGATCCAGCGGTGTTTGGCCATGTGGACGAGTTGGGCAAGCGATGTCCGTGCCGGCAGTGTTGAAAACCAGTACTTCGTGGGCTCGCTTTCCTCTTTCGGCCATTCGATCAGCAGCCATTCTTCCGGAT
>DASPQQ010000396.1:0-4869 GCA_035624885.1 Bryobacteraceae bacterium
CGTGGATGTGCTGATTCCCCGCGGCGGCGCCGGGCTGATCGATTTCGTGCGCAGGACGGCGAAGGTGCCCGTGATTGAAACCGGCGCCGGCGTCTGCCACACCTTCGTCGATTTCCCGGCCGACCCGCAGATGGCCGCGAACATCATCGTGAACGCCAAGGTGCAGCGGCCGAGCGTGTGCAATGCGCTTGATTGCGTGGTGGTGCACCGCAATTCGCTCGACGGGCTGGTCGAAGCGGTTGCACCCGGTCTCGCGAGCTGCGGCGTGGAGGTTCGCGCGGACCAGGAATCGTATCCGGTCTGGCAGAAGCATTATCCGGCGAACCTGCTGAAACACGCGGAGCCCGCCGACTACGGGATGGAGTTCCTTTCGCTTCGCATGTCGGTGAAGACCGTCGGGAGTTTCGAAGAAGGTCTCGAGTTCATTCAGGAGCATACGTCGCATCACTCCGAAGCGATCGTGACGGATTCGGCCGGCCACGCGGAACGGTTCCTGGCGGAAGTCGATGCGGCGTCGGTGCTGCACAACGCCTCGACGCGCTTCACCGATGGCGCGCAGTTCGGGCTCGGCGCGGAGGTCGGGATCAGCACCCAGAAGCTGCATGCGCGCGGGCCGATGGGCATCGAGGCGCTGACCTCTTACAAGTGGCTGGCGCGCGGGAGCGGCCAGGTGCGCGCTTAGTTGTCGGCCGGCTTCTGTTCGATGTGGTCGATCACCAGCACTTCGACCGGCCGTTTCTCGGATTGAAGTTTCAACCCGAGTTGTTTCTCCATGGCATCGAGCAATGAGATGGCGCCGGTCGGGTCCTGGGCGACGGGAGTTGCGCCCGGACCGTTGTTGTTCTGCTGCGGGTTACCCATCCTGCCCATTTGCGCTACGCCCGCGGGACTGAAGTTCAGGCTGAAGTCGTAACCGCCTTCGAGGCCTGTCGCATCCACCACCGGGCTGAAGATGTAACCGCTCGCCAGATTCTGCAGCCGGGCTGCGAACTCCGCCATTGTGATGTTCTGGCACGTGATGAGACGCGAGGCGATCGGGTTTTTGTCGCGCGGATCCTTCTCGTCCGGAGCGGGGCCTTCCACGCAACGGGTGCGGCTTGCCGGATCGGCCTTCTTCATCTTCGGCCTGGCCGCGACGAGCGTGTAAGCCGCCATCGGACGCTGCTCGAGGTGAGCCGCCAGTTTGAACCGGTCTTTGAGCAGGGCCTGGAAGAGAGGGCCGAGTTCATCCATCGTCAGGCCCTGGCCGCCCGGGACGTCCGCTTTGGCGACGACATCGAAGCGATCCCGGTTCATCCAGTCCGCGAACCCGATGATGAGTTGCGGGGGCAGATTCCACGCCTGCCGCAACAGCTGGCTCATGGGCATTCCCCGCATGGTGACGCGTCCGCCGGGCTGGATATTGAACATGGCGCCGCGGAAGTCAGGGTCGGTGGGTTTGACGTCGGCGACGTCGAATTCGGTGGGGATTGGCGGCAGATGGATCTTGTCCGCGATTCCCGGTTCGTTGGGAGTCGGGTTTCGATTCACGCTGTCGACGACAAGGACGGAAAAGGGTACGGCAACCGGCTCGAGCAGGAGGCCAACCTGCTTTTCGAGCGCTTCCGGAAGACTGATCGGAGCGGTCTCGCCGCCCGGGAAAGAGACAAACCCGCGGGGAGTGAAGTGAAAATCGAAGTCCCAGGTGCCGGCGAGTTCGGTCTGATCCACCACCAGCCGGCCGTTGAGGATATCGCTTCCGGGTCCGACGTTCCTCGCGAAGTTGCCGGCAAACGCCGCCATTGTCATATTGCTGCATTCCATGGAAAACGTCGGCACATACGGCTTGCCAGGCTCAGGCTGCTTCGGCGGCACAAATTTGCACTGCCCCGGATCCGAACTCGTCGATTTCTTCATTAAAGCGTGTTTGGTGACTTTGAGCGCGAGCGCGGATATGGCGCGATTGTCTTCGTGCGTCTTCAGTGCGAAGCGCTCCGCCAGTAAAGCGCGAAGCATGGGCTTGACGTCTCCGGGCGGCCCCTCCGGCAGCTTTGCGGCGACATCGAACCGAATGTCTTCGAGCCAGTTCGGGCCGCCCACGATGCGGGCCGACTCGATTCCGTACGCAGTCCGGATGAGATCGAGCATGGTCGCCCGCTGGATCCGGTAAAGGCCATTACCAGGGCCGGTCACGCGCATAAACGAATTCTGACCGGGAGTGCTGACATGAACGTCAGCGGCTTCGAATGAAGTTGCGGACTGGCTGAACGCCAGACCGGGAAGCAGGGCGATGAGGCACAGGGTCTGCTTCATGACGCCCAATTTTAGTACTTATTTGTGTGGTGCGGATGAGAGGACTTGAACCTCCACTGAGTTGCCCCAACTAGAACCTGAATCTAGCGCGTCTGCCAGTTCCGCCACATCCGCATGCTACGGGAAATCGACAATTGGATCCATCTGGCAACAGCGCTGGATCCAATCCGGACTTTCGCCCAAGAGCAATCTTAACACGTGACCGGAACTCGCGGCCGGCATGCGGAGATTCCGCCGCGTGACGTGCTGCAACGCACTCCGGACCGGACGATCGCGTCACGTTCCGTTGACGCCTGACACCCCCGCTGTTATCATCGCAAGTTGTTATGTTTCATACCCGCGTGTCCAAACGCCCGGGGCTGAGACTGCGGTAGCCTGCCCGAATTTCCGCACGAGCGGAAGCCACTGCTTTCCCCTGCCGGATCCAGAACAGAGCGCATGAGCAACTCGTCGCACAGGAGCAACCTGCGGCTGGAAATCGCCGGGCCTGAATCGCGGCGGTCCGACCGATGAAGCGTATTCTGCTTTCGGTACCGCACATGAGCGGGGCCGAACAGGCGTACGTGGAGGAGGCCTTCACCTCCAACTGGGTTTCGACGGCCGGGCCCAATCTGGCTGCGTTTGAACGGGCCTTTTCAGAGAGGCTGGGGATGCCGTGTGTCGCTCTGGCGAGCGGAACGGCGGCCATTCACCTCGGCCTGAAGCTGCTGGGCGTCGGCGCGGGAGATGAAGTCATCTGCCCGACCCTGACGTTTGCGGCATCGGCGAATCCGATCCGGTTTCTCGGGGCGGAGCCGGTATTCGTCGACTCGGAGCGGCGCACCTGGAACATGGACGCGAATCTGCTGGCGCAGGTTCTCGAGCACAAGGCCGCGCGCAACAAACTGCCGCGCGCCGTGGTGGTGGTTCATCTGTTCGGGCAGTGCGCCGAGATGGACCCGATCATGGAGATCGCCGGGAGATACGGAGTGCCTGTGCTCGAGGACGCGGCCGAAGCGCTGGGCGCCGGATATCGCGGGCGCCAGTCGGGAACGTTCGGCGAGATCGCGGCCTTCTCGTTCAACGGCAACAAGATCATCACCACCTCCGGAGGCGGAATGCTGGCGGCGCGGGACACGAGCCGGGTCGAGAAGGCGCGCTACTGGTCGACGCAGGCGAGGGACCCGCATCCGCTGGGCGCTTACGAACACTCCGAACTCGGCTACAACTACCGGATGAGCAACGTGCTCGCAGGCATCGGCCGCGGACAGCTCGAGGTGCTGGATCTGCGCGTCGAGCAGCGGCGGGCCATTGCGGAGCGATACCGCGATGCCTTCCGGGATTTGCCCGGCATCGAGGCGATGCCGGAAGCCCGCGACTCCTTTTCGACGAAATGGCTGAGCTGCTTCCTGATCGACGAGGAGAAGTTCGGCGCCTCGCGCGACGTGGTGATTCGCGCGCTCGATCAGCGCGCGGTCGAGTCCCGGCCCGTGTGGAAACCGATGCACCTGCAGAAGATCTTTTCCGGCTGCGAGACTTTCGGAGGCGCCGTCGCCGAGGACCTGTTCCGGCGCGGCATCTGTCTGCCGAGTTCGAGCAGCCTGACGGCGGACGAGCAGGCGCGGGTGATCGAGGGCGTGAGAGCAAGCTGCGGAGTGGCGGCATGCTGAGACTTCTCGCCGTTTACGCGATTGAGGCGGCCGCGATTACCTGCGCCGCGGTCATCGCGTTCTTCCTGCGCTTCGACTTTTCCATTCCTTCGCGCTGGATTCCGATTCTGGAGACCGGGCTGGCTGTGTGGATCCCGCTGAAGCTCGTCAGTTTCCGGCTGTTCGAACTGGACCGGCGATGGGCACGTTACGTATCGATTTCCGACATGACGCGCCTCGTGCTCAGCAATGCGATGGCAAGCGGCGTGGCGACGGCGGTGCTGGTCGCGATCCAGTCGGGTGTGCCGAGAACGATCTACGCGATCGACCTGCTGGTGTGCATCTGCATCACGGCAGGCATCCGGGTCAGCGTGCGGGTGGCGGCCGAGGTGATGCGCCCGAAGTCGGGCGGAGAAGCGCGGAAACGCGTGCTGATTTACGGCGCGGGAGACGCCGGCGTGGCGCTTCTGCGGGATCTGCGCCATCATCCCACGATGAACTACCACGTGATCGGGTTCGTCGACGACGACAGGCGCAAGGCCGGACTGGTTCTGCATGGCGCGCGCGTGCTGGGCAGCCGGGACGATCTGCCGGCGCTGGTGAGAAAGGTGCGCGCGGACCTGGTGCTGATTGCGATTCCTTCCGCGACCGGCGCTCAGATGAAGGAGATTATCGAGCGGTGCGTGGCGGCGGGTGTCGGATACAAGACGATACCGGGTCTCCCGGATCTGATGTACGGCGAAGGGCTGGCGCGCCAGATCCGCGACGTGGCGGTGGAAGATCTGCTGGGACGCGCTCCGGCCCGGCTCGAGCACGAGAGGATTTCCGGCAAGCTGTGCGGCCGGACCATCCTGGTTACGGGAGCGGCGGGATCGATCGGAAGCGAGCTGTGCCGGCAGATCGCGCGCTTCCGGCCGGCTTCCATCGTCGGATTCGAGATCGCGGAATC
>DASPQQ010000397.1:0-3301 GCA_035624885.1 Bryobacteraceae bacterium
GCGCAGGAAGCCGCCAACCTCACCAAAGCGCAGGTGCTGCAGCAGGCGTCGCTCGCCGCTCTCGCGCAGGCGAACTCGGCGCCGCAGGCTGTTCTCGCGCTCCTGTCAACGCACTAACCGGTGCGTTCGAATCCCGATAAAAAGGCCGGTTCCGCGCGGGCCGGCCTTTTTTTACCCTCCTGGTTCAGTTCGCCCGCTGCAAATCCTTCAGCGGCACGTTGTCGATGTCGGCAATGATCTTCGCGTAAGCGCGGGTCACATTCGCGAGGGCGGGCGCCGGAATCACATCCGCCGTCTCCCGCTCCGAATGCCAGAAAAGGCCCGTCCCGATCAGCTGGATCGCGGGGGAGTTCTGATAAATCCGCCCGATCTCGCCCGCGGGTGTGCGCGCCGGAATCTCATCCGTCGGCACGCCGAACGCGGCATAAGCCTTCACTGCGATATCCTCCAGCCTTTTGCTCCCGCCGATGTACCAGTTGAGCGGCGCGGCCCAGTTCGACTTCGTCACCACGCCGTTGCCGATGATCAGATCGTTCACCGCCGTGTGCTCGCAGTTGATCAGCAGCGCGTTCTTCGCAAACACTTCCTTGTGCTGCGAAAGCCACGTGCCGCTCTCCGCCGTCCCGTCGTGATGTCCGCTCGTGCCGAGGAAGATAATCGTCCGCCGCCGCTGTTCCTTCGGGATTTTCGCGAAATATTCCGCGAGCCCCAGCATCGTCGCCACGCCCGTGCCGTTGTCATTCGCGCCTTCGAACCAGCCGTCGCGATGCGCCGTGATGATTACGGTCTCGTCCGTCGTACCGGGCAGCGTGCTCCACACCGTCGAAGTCTTTTCGCCCGGCACCATCTGCACGTCCATTTTGATCCTCACGTGCGGAGCCGCCGCGCCGCGCGCTTTGCCGATCATTTCGTGAACGGCCAGGCCGTCCTGATAACCCAGCGAGAAGGTGGGCACTTTCGTGTTCACGGGATAAAACTGCGTCCGCGCGTTGCCCGGAATATTCAGCGTGATGAAGATCGCGGCCGCGCCCAGATCTTCGAGGCGCTTCCACGCCCCGTTGTTCGCCGTCGCGTGACGCGAGAAGAAATCGTTGCTGTAGAAGAACACGGCCTTGCCGCGCAGATCGCGATTTGCCAGATCGCCCGGCGTCGCCATCCCCACATCGACCGCTTCGAGATCCAGCCCCGCGGCATCCGTTCCCGGCGCGCGATGCGTCGGCTGCGCCGTCGCGAGGTCGATCGTCTGGCCGTCCGAGGAAGCCGTCACCGACCACGACTGCGGCATCCACTGCGGCGGCAGATCGAACATCTGCTGGTGGACGTCCGTGAGGCCGGCCTTCCGCATGATGCCCATCATCCATTCGGCGTTCTGCTGATCCGCTTCCGTGCCGATGATGCGGCCCCAGAACTGGTGCCCCTTGTCCCGGTAGGCGCGCGAGATGGCGGCCTGCTCTTCCACGTACTCTTTCAGATGTTTGCCATCGATCGCCGCGTATGCTTTGTTTTCGGGCGAGACCGGCCAGACCAGATACGATTCATCCAGAGGATGAAGCGGTTTCATCGCCTCCTGCGGAGCGCGCGGAGCCTGTGCGAATGCGCACGCGGCCGCAATCAATGCGGTCAGAATTCTGTAGTTCATAGGCTGGATGACATCCTATCTCAGTTTTTCGATGCCGGGCGCCGGCGCAAAAACCAGATCGCGACCGCGGCCACCAGGGCAACGGCCACTGCGCCAAGAATGTAGCGTTCGATGAGCGGTCTGAGCGTCTCCCACTCTTCGCCCACGAAGTAACCGGTGGCGACGAAACTCACCACCCACAGAAGCCCGCCGGGATAGGCGAACAGCGCGAACTCGTGCCACTCCAGTTTGCCGATACCCGCTGCGAGCGCCGTGAAATGCCGGATGCCCGCGACGAAATACCCGAAAAACAGCGCCCATTTTCCGTAGCGCTCAAACCACTCATGCACCTTCGGCATCTGGCTTCCCACGTGCCTTTGAAACGGTCCGAACTTTTCGAGCACCAGCACCGCGCCCGTGCGCCCCAGCGTATAGCTCAGGGTGATGCCGCACAAACTTCCCGCGAACGCGGCTCCAATCGCCGGAACCATCGCGAGCCGCCCGGCATGCACCGCCGCGCCCGCCAGCACCAGAATGGTTTCATCGGGAATCAGCGGGCCCACGATGCCCAGCATCAGCAGCCCGAAGATCGCCAGATATCCGTAGTGTGCGAGAAACAGATCGACGTGCTGCACGCGTCTTCCCGGTGACGCCTCAGGCCAGTTCCGCGTGAATCGCCGCGAGCGCCGCCGCGGGATCGGCCGCGCGCGAAACCTGCCGCCCGATCACCACATAGTCCGCGCCATCGTGCACCGCTTCGGCCGGCGTCGCCACGCGTTTCTGATCGCCCGTCGCGGCGCCGCGCGAGCGAACTCCCGGCGTGACGAGCAGCATGTGCGGTCCGATCTGCGCCCGGATCGCCCGCGCTTCGACGGCCGATCCGATGATGCCATCGACGCCGGTCTCCATCGACAGGTGCACGCGATCCCGCACGAGATCCTGCAGGGGAACGTCGTAGCCCAGTTCGTGAACGTCGTTCTGATCGAAGCTGGTGAGCACGCTCACCGCCAGCAGTTTCATCGGTGAATCCCCGCGGCCTTCGATCGCCGCCCGCATCACCTGGCCCACGCTGTGGATGGTCAGGAACGTGGCGCCCGAGCGCGCCGCGACCGCCACCGCGCGCCGCACCGTCTCGCCGATGTCGTAATACTTCAGATCGAGAAACACGCGCTTGCCGCGATCGACCAGGCGCCGCACGCAATCCATCCCCGCCGCCGCATAGAGTTCCATCCCGACCTTGTAAAACGCCGCGGCATCGCCCAGCCTGCCGACCAGAGCGTCAGCCTCGGCGGCCGAATCGAAATCGAGCGCAATGATAACAGGATCGTGTTTCATCGGAGTGCTATCGGTTTATTGTCGCGCGCCACTACTCTTCCAATACGCCGCGCCGCCGGCAGAGTTCTTTCGAGCGCCGCGGCATCGGCTTCCGGCAGAGCAATCAGCAATCCCCCCGCGGTCTGTGGATCGTAAAGCAGAGTCACCAGCGCCGGGTCCATGTGTTCCGCGCCATCCACCGCGCAGGCGATGAAATCGCGGTTGTTCTTCAGGCCGCCGGGTACGGCTTCGGCGGTCACCGCTTCCATCGCGCCGGGCAGCAGCGGCACCGACGCGGCTTCAATCTCAATCGTCACCCCGCTCGCCACCGCCATCTCGCGCGCATGTCCCAGCAGCCCGAACCCGGTT
>DASPQQ010000398.1:0-7307 GCA_035624885.1 Bryobacteraceae bacterium
TGAAATCCGCGCCCTCTTTATACTGCTGGCGCATCACGTTGACGAGCTCCGTCGCGTTGTTCGCGTAGGCGGCATTCGGGAAGATATGCTGCGCCGGGTTGAAATCGATCGCATCTTCATGCCCGCCCACAATGCTGATCGCATTCCCGCTGATGCGCAGCCGCGGCCCCGGAAACTGGCCCTGGTTGATGGCATTGCGCACCGCGGTGTCGGCCGAACCCGCGCCCTCCGTGCCCATATCGCGCTCCGCCGTGAAGCCGGCCATCAGATCCTTCCTCGCCGCGTCCATCGCGGTCAGCGTGCGTTCCGGCACGGACTCTTTCACCGTCTGCATGTCTTCCTCGCCCACGTGCAGGAACAGATGCACGTGCGCGTCGATGAGCCCGGGCATGAGCGTGCGGTCGCCGAGATCCACCACCTCCGCATCCGCCGGATGAGAAACGGTGGAACCGGTTTCACTGATGCGCTCGCCGCGCACCAGAATCTCGCCGGGCGCGGTCATCCTCCCGGTTTCGACATCCAGAACACGGGCGGCGCGAAGCACGATGGGAGGAGACGGCGATTGCGCCAGTGCGGCAGTCGCGAAGACGAGGGAACCAAGCGTGACGATTGCCAGGTAACGCATATCCGTCTACCGTGGCGTGCCGCCGGCTGTTTGTCAAGCGCGAGGCTCGGCTCAGTGATCCGCGCCGGTCTTCTTCAGCGCCACGGCATTGATGCAGTAGCGCAGGCCCGATGGCGGCGGCCCATCGGGAAACACATGTCCCAGATGCGCATCGCATGTATTGCACACCGTCTCGACGCGCTGCATCCCGTAACTGTTATCCACGTGATAGGCGATCGCGACGGGCGTCACGGGCTGCGTGAACGACGGCCATCCGCTTCCCGAATCGAACTTCTGGCGCGCGTCGAACAACACCGTGCCGCAGCACACGCAAGCATAGATGCCCGGCTCGAAGAGCCCGCACATTTCCGAACTGAACGCTCTTTCCGTCCCGGCCTGGCGCGTCACCCGATATTCTTCGGGCGAAAGTTGCGCCCGCCACTCGGCGTCCGTCTTGACCACTTTCCGATCCGGCGCGGGCGTGCCCTTCGTCGCCAGACCAATGATTTCCGGCCATCTGAGCATACGGCCTTATCTTACTTCTCTGTTGTTGCTATTCCTGTACGGCGATCGAAGTCGAATAGACCGGCGGCAGATGGCCGGCCATCAGCTGCCACGAATCGCCCGCATCGCGCGTCTGAAACAGGCTGCCGGTCGAAGTGCCGAAATACACGCCCGCCGGGTCGCACTCATCCGACGTCATCGCCTCGCGCAGGACCAGATCCCAGGCGTTCTTCTGCGGCAGCCCCTTCGTCAGCAGTTCCCACGTCTTGCCATTGTCGCGGCTGCGCGCCACGCGCAGCCTGCCTTCGGGAACGTAGCGCTCTTCGCCGCTGATGATCGGGATGGTGAACAGCGTCTTCTCTTCCGCGGCCGGAACGGCCAGGGCAAACCCGAACCGCGTGGGCAGGCCCTTTGAAATGTCCTGCCACTTCTCCGCCGTGAACCGGCTGCGATACACCCCGCAATGGTTCTGCTGATAGAGCGCGTCCCGGTGCTTCGGATGCGCCTTCAGCTTGTGGACGCACTGTCCCACTTCCGGATATTTCGCCGGCTGAAAATCGGCCAGCACATTGCCGTTGAACGGCTGCCACGTCCTGCCTGCATCCGAGGTGCGAAACGCGCCCGCCGCCGAGATCCCCACGATCACGCGCCCTTTGCCGAGCGGCTGAATCGAATGCACCATCATCCCGCCCGCGCCTTCCATCCACTTCGCGCGCGTCGGGTGCTGGTTCAGCCCTTCCACCGGCTCCCACGTTGACCCGTTATCCGCGCTGCGGAACAGCGCGCCCGGGTCCGCGCCCAGCCAGATCACGCCCGGTTCATCGGCCGCGCCCGGCGCGATATGCCAGATGCGCTTCACGTTCAGGCCGTTCTCGGAAAGCTGCCACGTCCTGCCGCCATTTTCGCTTTTGTACAGATGCGAGCCGAACCACGCCGTCCCGACGGCCGCAAACAACCGCTTCGGTTCGCGCGCGTCCTGCGCCACGTGGTGCACTTCCTGGCCCTTGAAAAACGGGCCGTCCACGCTCCATTTCCTGCGGTCGCGGCTCGAAAAAACGAACGCGCCTTTGCGCGTTCCCGCCCAAACCTGAATGGACATATCCCGGTATTTTACCGCTCCACGGCGATCTTCCGCCCGTCCGAGAGGAAGCGCACCAGCCCGTCTTCATCCGTCCGGTAAACCGCCACGTGCCGTTCCCGCAGCGCGGCAGTCGTCGCTGGCGAAGGATGCCCGTAGCTGTTGTCGAACCCGTCCGAGATCACGCCGAACGCCGGGCGCACGGCATCGAGCAGCCCGGGCGTGCTCGACGTCCGGCTGCCGTGATGCCCGACCTTCAGCACGTCGTCATGGCTCAGGAGCCCCGCGTTCAGGAGCTGATTCTCAATCGGCCGCTCCATATCGCCGGTGAGCAGAAACGACGTCGCGCCGAACCGGACGCGCATCACCAGCGAGTCGTTGTTCTTCGCCTCCGCGCCGGCCGCATAATCCGCATCCGGCGCCAGAACTTCGATGCGCGCGCCGCCGAACGGAAACGCCGGCTGGCGCCGCATCTCGCGAATCGCGATATGCAGCCGCTCCGCCGTGCCGCGCACCTCGCGCCATTCCGGGCTCTCCGGCATCGCGCCCGTCCACAATTCCCGCGGATGAAAATTGCGCAGCACCGCGCTCATTCCGCCCGCATGATCCGCATGCCCGTGCGTCAGCGCCACCACATCGAGGCGCCGGATCGATCGCGACCAGAGATACGTCGATACCACCTGCTCGCCGATATCGAGATTCGATCTATGCCCGTTGAAGGCCGGAATCCCGCCGGCATCGATCAGCATCAGCTTGCCGTCCGGAAACGCCGCCAGCAGGCTGTCGCCCTGGCCCACGTCGATCGCGCTCAGCTCGAACGCTCCCGGCGTGCGCTCGACCGGAAACGGATGCACCACGATGGCCGCGAGCACCACCGCAATCGCCGTCCATGCCAGACCACGGCTCCAGCCCGGAATCCGCCGCCACGCAGCCCACGCGAGCGCGGCGGCGAACAACGCCCCCAGCCAGAACGGCGGGCCCGGTATCCGCCAATCCGGCTCCCACCGCGCATGAATCCCCACCGCCACGCGCGCCACGTTGAGCAGCCAGGCGCACACCTGCGCCAGCACATGCGAATTCGCCGCCACCGCGAGAAACCCGAGCGGCACCACCGCGCCGAGCACCGGCACCACAATCGCATTCGCCGATAACCCCGACGCCGCGAGGCGATGAAAATAAAACACCATGGGCAGCGCCAGCGCCACCTGAATGAAAAACGAAGTGACGAAGATCTCCCGGAAATAGAGAGAAAGTCTGGCCACAGCCCCAACCAGAAACTGCGCCACCTTCTGTGGCAGGCGCGCGGTCATCGCGATGGTCCGGGCGAGCAGCCGCATTTCCACGCGAAACTGCGCCGTTCCCGGCGCGAGCCGCAGATCCAGTCCCGTATCGCCGATCGAACTCAGCCCGCGCGCGAGTAGCGCCGATGTCGCCTCGAGTGCCGGAATCACAAAAACCGCGATTGCAGCCACCGCGAGAAACGAGAGCTGAAAACTGGCGTCGAACAACTGCTCGGGATCCGCCGCCATGAACGCGATCGCGACCGCCGCCAGAATATTGAGCAACCGCCCCTGGCGATAGAAGCAGCGCGCCACGGCGTAGAGCGTCATGCCCGCCGCCGAGCGCAGCACCGGCGCCTGCCATCCCGTGATCCCCGCATAGAGCCACGCGGCCAGCACCGTGACCAGCAGTGCCACACCCGGCGGCGCCCCGCCGATGCGCAGCAGAAACAGAAACACCGCCGCCAGCACCGCTACATGGCTGCCCGAAATCACCAGCGCATGAAACGTGCCCGTCGAGCGGTAATCCTCGGTCCACATGCGGTCGAGCTTCGCCGTCACCCCGATAAGCACGGCCTGCATCATGCCGTTCGCGTAGGCATCGTTCGCGTAGAGCGAATCGAGCCGGTTCAGCGCCGCCGACCGGATCGCGAAGATGGCGCGCGACACCACGTTCCCGCAGCGCCCCGCCAGCACCTTCACGCTCGCCGCGTCGCCGGAGACATTCCAGTAGATCCGCTGCCGCGCAAGAAACCGGACATTGTCGAATCCGCCGGGATTATTGAAATTGTGCGTGGTCCGCGCTTTGCCGGGAAACTCGATCCGCGTTCCATAGGGCAGATCGGGGAACGCTTCGCCTGGCCGCGCGTAGAGGGAAACCTGCGCCCTCGCGCCGGGCGCGAGATCGACCGTCAGCCGTTCCCGGTCCGCCGAAAGCAGCGCCGGATCGGTCACGCATCCCTCGAAAATGGCCTCGGACTTGTCCGGCACCGAAAGCTTCGGCGGCCCTCCCGCGGCCCGGCCGGCCACCAGGGCCATCCCGCCGAAGCACAACGCCACCAGCCACGCCGCGAGCGCCACGCCACGCGCGCGGATCGCCCCGGCCACCAGCGCCAGACATCCCGCCGCCAGCGCCGCCACGAGCGTCGCGCGGAACGCAAAATCCGTCCCGAGCGCCAGTGAAACCCCGGTTGCGATGGCTAAGAAAGGAAGAAGGAGCGGTTCACGAAAGCGCAAGCGAGATAGTCGCGTCAGAGACGGACTTTCTCAGATCGAGCCACGCGAGTACAACGAAGGTCTTGTGCGCCCGATCCGTCGGATCGGGCCACCGGTCGCAGAAATCCGGGTCGAAAAACCCGGCCAGCAGCCGGTACTCAGTGTAACCGGAATATTCCGATTCGATGATACAGGCGCCCTGAAACTCCGCGATGCACTGCAGTTCATCGCGCGAAAGGCCTTGCAGAAAAGATTCGATGGAATCCCGGTTTGCCGGATCAGCGGTGCTGAGGAGTGCACCAACCAGTGAAGAGCGTGCGGCGGCTACGGCCAAATGAAGCTCCGGAAACCGTGTGGATGACTACACTCAAATTATCCCGCACACGCCATCCGGAACGCAATACTCCGCGGATCTCCGCTTGCGTCCTCGTCGCTAATTGATGGCGATAGTTGTTACTACTTCTGTAGTAACAGCGTTGTTTCCGCTCGATATGTCCTGCATCAGCACGGAGATCGGCACCGTCCCGGTGGGCGCATTCGAGGGAATCAGCACATTAATCTGCCAAAGCCCGATTTCCCCCGGCGCAATGCCCGAATATTGCACATTCGCCGCCGGCACCTGAATCTTCGATCCGGTCGCTCCCAGCAGGATCACCGGTGTCGTGCTCGTCGCGAGCGGCCCCGTCGAAACCTGGCCCTCCGGAGGAGCCCCCACCACATAACCTTCGCCCGTTCCGAACAACTGAATCACGGTTCCCCGCGTCGCCGGATTTGCAGGAGTATTCAGCGTATTGTTCTGGTTGAGCGCCGCCACCGGCCCGCTCTGCAGCCCGCCCAGCACAAACAAGGCCGGCGAAGCCAGCGCCATCGGAATCTCCGCCCCTCCGTAAATCTGCCCCGTCGATGGCCTTATCACCTGCAGGTCCACCGACCCTCCGCTCGGCAAAGCCATCGGCATCGGGAAGTTGATCTGGCCCGGTGAAACATAATAGAGAGCCGCCGGAATTCCGCCCACAATTACTTGCGTATCCGACGCCACCGTGGGCCAGGGCAGCGTGGAACTCACCGCCGTCCCCGAGGAAATGGTGTTCGTCGTGACCGTCGGATAGACCACTGTGAACGTGCCGGGCGCCAGCGCGTGGACATCGGTCGTCAGATAATTCGCGGCATTTTGCGGGGTCACCTGCGGCGCGAAATAAATAACCCGGTTAATTCCGTCCGCCACCAGCAGATTGCCGTACGGGTCGTAGGAGGAAGATCGCGGCGAGACCGCGGGCACCGCCGTATCCGGCGCGTAAGGCGTCGCCGCCAGCGGAAGCTGATCGATCGACGCGAAATGCACCAGCCGGTTATTGGCTGGATCGGCCACCCAGAAGTCCCCTGCCGTTCCCGCTCCGATTCCGGTCGGACCGGCAAGACTGATCGTCAGCGCGAGCGATGGAGCCGTCCCGCTCGAAGCCAGCGATTCCGCCGGGGGATAGACCTGAATCCGTTTGTTGGCCGTATCCGCCACGAGGATGCGGTCCTTCGAGTCAACCGCCACGCTCTGGGGCAGATCGAGCGCCGCCGAGGTTGTGCCGGCTGTCGACCCTGTAAAACTCGTCTGCCCGAGGACGATGCTCGCGTTCATTCCGGTCGCCAGCGGCTTCGGGAACAGCAGCACGCGATTCTGCAGCACATCCGCCACCGCCAGCCATCCCGAATTCGCTTCGCCCGCGTTCGCGCCCTGCGTTGTGAAGGCCAGCCCGACGGGCGCGGCCAGCGTGCTCGGCGTCGTATCCGTCACCTGCGCGGTCAGACTGGATTGCCCGATCGCGAGGTCCGCCGGCTCAAGGGCCGTCATCCCGGATTTGAACGGCGCCCGGAACCGCACCACCCGCGAATTCGCCGAGTCGGCCACATACAGGTCGCCCGACGAATCCACCGCCAGCGCCGTCGGCTGATTCAGGCCCGTCGCGTTCGGCTGCGTCGCCTGGCCCGATGGATAGTTGACTTCCGTGCTGGTCAGGTTCGGCTGCCCGATCACGATATCGGCCGCCACTCCCTCCTGCGCGCTGGTGAAATTCTTGAAGCCGAGAATCCGGTTATTGCCCGTATCCGCCACGTACAGATGCGGCGGCGCCGCGCTGAAATCGAGCACGGCGGAACCGGAAAAGCCGGTCGATGCGATGGTGTTGAACTCTTTTCCTTCCACCAGATTCGCCGCATTATCCGGAAAATCGAGCTGGCCGATCACGCGCGTCGCCGTCTGCGTCACCGCGCTCGCGTTGTACGAATACACCAGCACGCGGTTGTTGCCCGTATCCGCCACGAAAATCTCGGTCGGCGAAGCCGCCATATCCGTCGGCGCAAACAGCGTGGTCGCGCTCGAAACGCCGTTTCCCTGGTTTGCCTGCACGCTGCTCGTTGTCGCCTGCCCCAGTATCTGGGCGGAACCCGGCGAAGACCCGCCGGGCCACGCATCGTATGACGGATACACCATCACCCGGTTGTCCAGATTGTCCGCCACCAGCACGAAGCTTCCCGCCGCCGCCACTCCCTGCGCCGTGTTGAACCGCGTCCCGTCCGGCGCCGAACTGCTGTCCGTGCCGAACGTCTGCAACGCCGGCGTATTCGTTGCCGGACC
>DASPQQ010000399.1:0-3952 GCA_035624885.1 Bryobacteraceae bacterium
TTCGAAAATCGACAGGGATTTTCACCGAATTCATTTCATGGTAAGCCAGTTCATCGTCAGCGACGCGAGCCGATCCATCGCCCGCACCGCCATCTCCAGATGCTCTTCCTTCGTGTCTTCGATCTTGTTGTGGCTGATCCCGCCGAGCGACTGCACGAACATCATCACCGCCGGAATCCCCGCCCGCGCCACTTCCGCGCAGTCATGCAGCGGACCCGAAGGCAGCCGGTGCACAGCGCCGGAGATCTCCTCCACCGCATGCCCGCACAACTCGATCAGCTTCGCATGAAACGGCACCGGCTCGATGCTCCAGATGCGCGACCATTCCACCGTGCATCCTTCCTCTTTCGCGAACCGCTCGCTCGCGGTCCGCGCCTCGGCGTACATGCCGGCCAGCACCGCGGCATCGAGATCGCGCTGATCGAGCGTCATCTCGCACCGTCCCACCACAGCCGTGACAATCCCCGGAAAAGTCTTCACGCTCCCCACCGTGCAGACCGAATCCGCATGCTTCCCCGCGATCGGACGAATCTCGAGCGCGAGCTTCGCAGCCGCGGCCAGCGCATCGCGCCGCACCTTCATCGGCGTCGATCCCGAATGCGCTTCCTGGCCATAAAACGTGATCGCATGCCGTTCCACGCCCTTCGTTCCCAGCACGACGCCCAGCGGCAATCCCATCCGTTCCAGCACCGGCCCCTGTTCGATGTGCAGCTCCAGATACGCGGCCGCGTTCGCCTGTTCGTTGCGCGCCTCGCGAATCCGGTCGATCTCGATCCCGCAGCGCCGCAGCGCGTCTTCGAGGCGAACGCCGTCCTTGTCCGTCCGCCCGCGATCCGCTTCAATCGATTCCGTGCCCGCGAATGCCGATGACCCGAACAGGCTCCGTCCGAACCGCGCCCCTTCTTCATCCGCCCAGTCGACGAGGCGGATCGTCACCGGCGGGCGCCCGTTGTGCTCTGCAACGATGCGCCGCAGAATCCCGAGCCCGCACATCATACCGAGAGCCCCATCCAGCCAGCCGCCGTTCGGCACCGAATCGAGATGGCCGCCGATCAGCAGCGCGCGTTCGGAATCCCCGCGCAGCGTCACCCACCGGTTCCCCGCCGCATCCGGATGATGTTCCACCGGCAAACCCGCCAGCTTCCCCGCGTACCACTCGCGAGCCTTCAGCCACGTGTCCGTCCACGCCACGCGCTGTGCGCCATTGGCATCGCCGGTCAGAGCGCGCAGCTCCTTCAGCTCCGCCACCATCCTCTTCGGTTCCAGGCTCACAATTCATTCAGTATGCGGTAGATTGCCGCGCCATACTTCTCCACGGTCTTGATCCCCATGCCGGGGATAGCCAGCAGCTCGGCGGCGTTGCGCGGCCGGTCTTCCGCGATCGCCAGCAGAACCTTGTCGGTCATGATCCGGAACGCCGGCACGCCCTGCTTCTTTGCCTGCGCCGTCCGCCACTTCCTCAGTGCCTCTTCCGCCGCGGCGTCTTCCGCATTGACCTTCTGCGCTTTCTTCTTCGCAGGCGCAGCCGCGGCGGCTTTCCTCTTCAGCTTCCTGCCCGCCACCGGAGCCGCTTCGCGAATCATCAGATCGAGCGGCGTCTCCTGATCCACATAAGCCGCATCGCGAGTCAGATGCGCCTTGCGGAACGGAATCTGCTTCCCGTCCTTCTCGAACACCGCATCGGTCAGCTTCACGAGACCGGCGCGCGCCATCGCCGCGAGCAGTTCCTCGAACTCGTCGCGGCTCAACGTGCGCCCGAAATCCGCGTGCAACTGCCCCACGGATCTCCCGTTCGCCCCGAGGCCATCGAGCACATCGCGCGCGATCAGCTGCTCGGCACCCGAAGCCGCGCGATACCGCTGCGCCACGCACTCCTCCGGCGCGCAGAAATCGCAAATCCCGCACGGCTTCAGCCCGTCCTGCAGGTCGCCGAAATGCCGCACCAGACTCGTCATCCGGCACTGGCTGCTCTGCGCGTAGCGGATTATCGCTTCGATCTGCGCCCTCTTCTGTTCGCCCTGCGCCTGGTAGGAATCGCGCCAGTCCTCCGTGCCGCGCCGCACGTTGTCGGACGCATCCACCACCGCGCCGCCATGCAGCCACAGTTTCTCGAGCGCGGTTTCAAACACCTCGCCCCCAATCCGCGTCTGCTCTTCGATCCGCTCGCGCGGCTGATCGCTCGCGCCCAGCCGCCGGAAAATCTGATCGAGCACCTTCACATCCGGGTAAGACCGTTCGAAGAAGAAATCGTGCGTGTACCGGTCCGCGTAGGAGTGCATCAGGATGGCGCGGCTCGGCTCGCCATCACGGCCCGCGCGCCCGATCTCCTGGTAATACGCCTCGATGCTGCCCGGCAGCGCCGTATGAATCACCGACCGGATATTCGGCTTGTCGATCCCCATCCCGAACGCGATCGTGGCCACGATCACCTCGATCTTCCCGGCGAGGAAATCCTCCTGCACGCGCCGCCGCCGCTCCGCATCGAGACCCGCATGGTACGCGGCCGTGCGGAAGTCCGCCGAGAGCAGCGCCGCCACGCTCTCGGCCTGTTTGCGGCTCGGCGTGTAAACGATCGCCGGCCGCCGCGACGCTTCGGATAACAACTCCCGCGCCAGATCCGGGCGCGCCGCGGGACTTGTTTCCACCGCCTCGATCGCGATATTCGAGCGCCGGAATCCATGGATGAAACTCGCCGGGCTTGCGAGCCCCAGCTGTTCCCGGATGTCGCGCTGTACCAGCTCCGTCGCCGTCGCCGTCATCGCGATGACCGGTGCTGGACGCAGCATCGGCAGATAGCCGCCGAGCAGCCGGTAGTCCGGCCGGAAATCGTGACCCCACTGCGAAATGCAGTGCGCCTCGTCGATGGCAATCAGACTCGGCTTGCGCCGCGCCAGCATTTCGGGAAATCCGTTCACCCGCAGCCGCTCGGGCGCAATCATGAGGAACTGCAGCTTGCCCGCGAGGTAATCGAGGCAAACCTGGCGCGAAGCCGCGCGATCGCGCCCGGAATGAATACACTCGACCGCGAATCCCATCCGCCGCAGCTTCGCCGACTGATCCTCCATCAGCGCAATCAAAGGACTGATGACCAGCGTCGTCCCGCCGCGCGCGAGCCCCGGCAACTGGTAACAAAGCGACTTGCCCGCGCCGGTCGGCATCACGAGCAGCACGTCGCGGCCCTCGACCACCGTCCGGCAAACCTCTTCCTGATTGGCGCGGAACGACGGAAATCCGAAGGCGCGATGGAGCAGGGCATCCAGCGGTTCACTCGGTTCAGCCGTGACCGGCGTTACCTCTTTCCGCTCCACGGCCGGTTTTTCCCTGACCTTCCCCACCACCTCCCGCACATACTCTTCGATCCCGCGCAGAAACGGCTCGAGCTTCGCTTCGCCGCGCTCAATCCGCCGCAGATTCGCTTCCCACTGCCCCGTCATCGCCGGACTCTTCACTTCCGGGTGCACCACTTCAATCAGCTGGATGCCCTTGTCGGTCGCTTCCAGATTTTTCCCCTCGCGCACGATGTACCCGCGCTTCAGCAGCACCTCGATGATCGCGGCGCGCGTCGCCGGCGTGCCCAGCCCGTTGTCCTTCATGGCATCGGACAGCTCCTTTTCATCGAGCGTCTTTCCGGCTGTCTCCATCGCCGTCAGCAGCGTGGCTTCGGTGAATCGCTTCGGCGCGCGCGTCTTCTTCGCCACGCTCTCGGCTTTGACGACTTCCTGCGCCTGTCCCCTCGCAAGACCAGCCGGCAGCGCCGGCTCTTCTTCCGCTTTCCGCCGGCCCTGCACGTCGAGCACCTTCCAGCCCGCCTGCTGGATCGCTTTCCCCGATGAGTGATAGCGATCGGTCGTTTCCCCGTCCACGATCGCCGTGATCACCGTCGTGACGGCCCAGACGTGATCGTCATGCCACGCGCTGAGCAGGCGCCGGCAGATCAGGTCGTGGATCTTCT
>DASPQQ010000400.1:0-2599 GCA_035624885.1 Bryobacteraceae bacterium
ATGAAGGGCATGGCGCTCAAACAGGGCGGGCACCGCAACGACGCGGCGAAGGAATTCCGCGCGCTGCGTGAAAAGTACCCGCACTCTGACCAGGCGAAATCAGCGGCGGAGCAGCTGACAGCCATGGGGCTGCCCCTGAGAGCGGCCACTCCGGCACGCAAGAAGTAGAAAAACATTGGGACAGACCAAACTGGCACCTTTTTCGCCGTGCGAAATCACGTGTTTTCAGTGAGGCGCTCCGGCGAAAAAGGCTGCCCAGTTCTGTCTGTCCCGGTTTTCAGCAACCGGCTAGAGAAGCTGCATTCCCGAATCGACGAACAGGATGTTGCCGGTCACGCCGCGGCTGAGGTCGCTCGCGAGGAAAACCGCCGCATCTCCCACTTCGCCGGGCTCGGTCGCATGACGCAGCGGGGACTGCTCCTTCGACGCATCGAGCATCGTTGAGATCCCTTTGACAGCCCGCGCCGAGGCGGTTTTCACGGCGCCGGCCGAAATGGCGTTGACGCGGATCCTCTGCGGGCCGAGATCGTTCGCCAGATAGCGCATGGAGGCTTCGAGCGAAGCCTTGGCCACGCCCATCACGTTGTAGTTCGGGATCACGCGCGTCGCCCCCAGATACGTCAGCGTCATGATGGAGCCGCCCCCGGTCATGAGCGGCGCAACCGCGCGCGACATCGCGACCAGCGAATACGCGCTCACGTTCTGCGCCAGCAGAAAACCCTCGCGCTGCGTTTCGACAAAGGGCCGGCTCAGGTCTTCCGTGTTGGCAAACGCGAGGCTGTGCACCAGCGCGTCGATCGGCTTGCCGGCTTCCCGCAGGCTCTCCTGCAGAGCCTCGATCTGGTCGTCCTTCGTGACGTCGCAGAGAATCGTTTTGCGCACCGGCAGCGCTTTCGTGATCGCCTCCACCGAATCGCGCTGCTTTTCGTTCAGACAGGTGATGATAAGCGTCGCGCCTTCGCGCGCAAACGACTCCGCGATGGCAAACGCGAGCGACCACTTGTTGGCAATTCCGGAGATGACCGCGGTCTTCCCCTCCAGCAGATTGGGCATAAATTCCAAGGCTATCACTGGCTGCTGGGCTAAGATCGAAGTCTGCGCCGCATCCTCATCCTGATCGTCCTGCTGATTGTCTACGGGTCGCTCTATCCCTGGCACTTCGCCGCGCGGCATCTGGAGGCGAATCCGTTCTGGATTCTGCTCCACTCGTGGAACCCGGTGCTCAACCGGTTCACCATTCGCGACGCGATCGTGAACATCGCGCTCTATCTGCCGCTGGGCATGGCCGGATTCCTCGCGCTCGGCGGCTCCATGCGTTATTGGGCGCCGGTGGCGGGCGGCCTGGTGCTCTCCTCGACGATCGAAATGATTCAGCTCTTCGAGCCGGCGCGAACGACGAGCGCGCTCGACGTGGTGACCAATGTGGCGGGAGCCGTTCTCGGCGTGGCCGCCGGCACGGCGTTTGAAGCGATCGCGGGACCGGTTGGCGGCAATGTCCGGCGTGCGCGGCCGGTGGATCGCGCCGCCCTGAGCATCCTGTTCCTCTGGGCCGCGTATTTGGTATTTCCGTTCTTCCCGCTGGTGGGAACGTTCGTGCCCAACCAGAAGCTGCACGTATTTCTGGGCTCGCCGCTGTTTGCGCCGGTCACGGTGGTTTCGGGCGCCGCCGTGTGGTTCGCGGGGGGAATCCTGCTGCGGGCAGCCGGCCTCAGGCGCGCAAGCCTGTGGCTCGCGCTCTCGATCCTGACGATCCCGCTGCAGATCTTCATCGTCGACCGGCAGCCGGTTCCATCCGATCTGACCGGAGCCGTTCTCGGCATCCTGCTCTTCTTCGCGGCGGGGCGGAACGCGCGATGGCGCCCGATGGAAGCAGCCGTGTTCCTCGCGGTCATCCTGCTGCGCGGTCTGGCGCCGTTCGCCTTCAGCGGAGCGGCGAAGGAGTTCAGCTGGATTCCGTTCGCCGGCTTTCTCGACTCACTGTGGCAGCGCGCGCTGCTGACGCTCATCGAAAAAGGCTTCTACTACGGGACTGCCATCTGGTTCCTGCGCCGGGCCGGGATGAAGCTGGCTCCGGCGACGGCGCTGGTCGCGATCGTGCTTGCGGGTATCGAGATCGCGCAAATCCGGCTGCCGGGACGAACGCCCGAGATCACCGATCCGGTCCTCGCGATTCTCCTCGGAATCGGCCTCGCTAGCCTTTCCCAGGAAACAGGAACGCGATCTCGATCAGCAGGATGATCACCACCACCATCTCGAGGAAGAAGGCGCGCCCGCTGTCGAAGCGGTTCACCATGAACTGGTAGAGTTCGCCCGCCGTCTGCAGTTTCTGGTCCACGAGACGGCGGTAATCGGGCACGCCGACGCGCTGCGCCGCGAGACGATACATGCGCGCGTAGAACATGTCGCTGAGGAATTTGATGGAGGTCTCGGTGCGCTCGGCGATTTCGATGACGTCGAGCCGGATGGTGTTCAGGCGCTCGGCTTCGGCCGCCATGCCCCAGCGCTGCCAGACGCCGGTGCCGCGGTCGATGGCTTTGTAGACGCCGGAAAGCACGCCGGTGAGCAGTTCATCGTAACGGCGGTATTCGAGAAGCTGCGT
>DASPQQ010000401.1:0-3119 GCA_035624885.1 Bryobacteraceae bacterium
AGAAGCCGGAGTTCGGCATTCCGGTGGACGGCGTGGCCGAGGGCCTCGCCATCGCGTCCGACAGGAACCTGGTGATCCGGCAGTTGTTCGTGCAGGTGGCCGGTTTCAAAGGGTTTGAAGTGTTCGATTACGCCGCGCGGAAAATGACCAGCAAGGTCCCGATGCCGGCGGGGATCAACGGCATGATGGTTGCGCCGGACCGCAGAACCCTCTGGGTTTCGAGCGATTCCATCACGGCGTTTTCCCTCCCGGATATGAAAAAGGTGGCCACCATTCCCGCCAATGGCGTGCCCGGAGATATCGCCTGTTCGGCTGAGCTGAAGCGCTGCTTCGTGGCCAGTTCGGGCGGTACGGTCTCGGTGATCGACGCGGTGGCGATGAAGGAGTTGCAGCGGATTCCGGTGGGCAAAACTCCGGGCCGCATGATTCTGTCGGAATGAAACCGGAGATCATGAGTCCGGCCGGCTACTGGCCGCAGTTGAAGGCTGCGATCGAGGCCGGCGCCGATGCGGTTTATTTCGGGCTGCGGCATTTTTCCGCCCGCGCCAAGGTGGGGTTTGCGCTCGAGGAACTGCCCGAAGTGGTGCGGACCCTGCATGAGCGCGGCGTGCGCGGCTACCTCACCTTCAACACCCTGGTCTTCGAGCATGAGCTCGAGGAAGCGGCCCGGACCATCGCGGCGATTGCGCAATCCGGCGTCGATGCGCTCATCATTCAGGATCTCGGGATCCTGCGCATGGCACGGCAGATCGCTCCGGAAATGGAGCTCCACGCCAGCACCCAGATGAGCATCACCGATGCCGAAGGCGTGCGTTTCGCCCAGAGCTTTGGGGCGGACCGCGTCACGCTGGCGCGTGAATTGTCGCTCGAAGAGATCCGCAGGATTCATGAGCAGACCGGGTGCGACCTCGAAATGTTCGTCCACGGCGCGCTCTGCGTGGCCTACTCGGGGCAATGTTTTTCTTCGGAAGCGTGGGGAGGGCGCAGCGCCAATCGCGGCCAGTGCGCCCAAGCCTGCCGCATGCCGTATGAACTGATCGTGGATGGCGAAGAGAAGCCGCTCGGCGATGCGCGCTATCTGCTTTCGCCGGGCGATCTCTACACCCTGCGCGAAGTCCCGCGCATTGTCGCGACCGGCGTCGCGGCGCTCAAGATCGAAGGCCGGTACAAGGACGCGGATTATGTCGCGCTCGCCACCAGCGCCTATCGCAAGGCTGTGGATGAAGCCTGCGCCGGACTCGCGTCCTCGCTGACGCGCGCCGAAGAACTGGCGCTCGAGCAGGTCTATTCGCGCGGCCTCGGCCCCTCGTTCGTCACCGGGACGAACCATCAGGCGGTGGTGAAGGGCCGGGCCCCGCGGCATCGCGGTGTGCTGATGGCCCGCGTCGCCCGCGTCTTCGAGTCAAGCGTGGTGGTGGAACCGGAGGGTGATGCTCACGAGATCGCGCCTTTGAGCGCGGGCGATGGACTTGTGTTCGACGCAGCCGACTGGCGCAGCCCCGCGGAGCCCGAAGAAGGCGGGCGCGTCTATGAAGTTCTGCCGCTTTCCGATGGTTCGCTCGAACTGAAGTTCGCCAACCGCGCCATTCGATTCGATCGCATCCGGCCCGGCGATCTGGTCTGGCGCACCGACCGGCCGGAAATCGCGCAGCTCACGCGGCCCTACAAGGAAGCCACGGTTCGGCTGCGCAGGCAGCCGGTGAACGTGCGGGTGATGGCGCGCGAAGGTTCGCCGCTCGTCACGGAATGGTCGCTCGCCGCGCGGCCGGAGATCAGCGTGACGGTGCGGTCGGAAGCAGCGCTCGAAGCTTCGCGCAATCGCGCGCTTTCGCTCGCATCGCTGCGCGATCAATTCGGACGTCTGGGAAATACAGCCTACGAGCTGGCGGCGGTCACGCTCGAATCCGAGGGATCGCCCTTCGCTCCGGTTTCCACCCTGAATCAGTTGCGCCGTGACGCGGTGGAAGCACTGCGGGCCTTGCAGACCGCGCCGCGCGAGATCGCAATCCACGCCTTTGACCGGCAGCGCGAGCAGGCGCCGCCCGCCAAAGCCGATGGATTCGAACTGCATCTGCTGGTTCGCACCAGAGAACAACTGGAATCCGCAATCGCATTCCGCCCGGCCAGCATTACCCTCGACTACCTCGATCTCTACGGCCTGCGCCCTTCGATAGAGAAAGTGAAGGCTGCCGGATTAACCGTGCGAGTGGCGAGCCCGCGCATCCTGAAGCCAGGCGAAGCGCGTATCCTCAACTTCCTCCAAAGCCTCGATTGCCCGATCCTGCTGCGCGCCGCCGGCATGCTGAATGTCCTCCACGGCACGCTGATCGGCGATTTCAGTCTGAACGCGGCGAACTCGTTTTCCGCGGCCGAATATCTCCGGCGCGGCCTCGCGCGTCTCACGCCCACGCACGATCTGAACGCGGAGCAGGTGGCGCAACTGGCGCGCGATGCCGGGGCAGGGAACATCGAGGTGATCGCGTACCAGCACCTGCCCGTGTTTCACACCGAGCACTGCGTTTTCTGCCGCTTCCTCTCAACCGGCACCAGCTATCGCGATTGCGGGCGCCCCTGCGAAAAGCATCTCGTGCAACTGCGCGATCAGAACGGACGCGAGCATCCCGTGATGGCGGACGTTGGCTGCCGCAACACCGTGTTCGGAGCCGAGGCGCAGGAAGCGAGTTCGCATCTCGATCTCTGGCGCGCCGCCGGCATCCGCCACTATCGCCTCGAATTCGCTCACGAAACCGCCAGCGAAGTAACCGGAATTTCGCGTCTCTTCGACGACGCACTGAGCGGACGCATTACAGCAGCGCAGCTCAACCGCGAGCTGAAACAGGTCGCGCCGCAGGGAACCACCCAGGGCAGCCTGTACGTGCCCCCGGACTATCTGACGCTGCCAGTCCTCCAATAACGGGGGATGCGGCTTCAGAGACTGTGTGAGAACTGCGCTCAGGGCCTTTGCTCGCAAGTAGCCGCTGAGGAAAACCGGGACAGACTCCTTTTTCGCGTTACAAAACTTCTGCGTGAGAGCCGGGACGGCGCGAAAAAGGTTGTCTGTACCGGGTTTTCCGGACCACGCTCCCAGCCGAATACCCGTGAACCGGAGTTCTCACACA
>DASPQQ010000402.1:0-10224 GCA_035624885.1 Bryobacteraceae bacterium
TGAACGTCGTTTCAAATGCTGTGCTTGCCTGGGCCTGCTGGGCGGACGTGAGGTAGAAGTTGGCCGGCTGAACGATCTCGTTGGCCGGTTCGGCATAAATGATGTAGTTCCCCGCCGGCGCCTGCACCGAGTACGTGCCATCGGGGTTGGTGAGCGTACCGAGCGTCAGATTCTGCTGCGGGTCGATGAACGTCATCAACCCGAAAGCCACCGGGGCTCCGCCGCTTGCCGTGATTGTCCCGCTGATGGTCCCGAATTGTGAATTGCCGGACGGAGCATAGACGCTCTTTACGAAGGTGAGATCGTCCTGGGTCGGAACCCGCTCGTTGATCGCCGCGTACTGGAACATCGTGTCGCTCAGGATGCCGCTGTGGTTCGCGCCGAGGCAGTGTCCCAGTTCATGCGTGATGACGGCCTGGAAATCCTGGGTCGGGCTGCTGGCCGTCGCCTTTGCTGCCCCGGTGGGCGAGCCGGATCCGTCCGTGGTGAAGGTGATCGTCGGGTTCAGAAGAATGTCCGAATCGATGATGCTGCCAGCCACAACGTTCAGATTGGAGTTGAGAGGGTCGACGCCCGTTCCGGTCGCATATGAGTTGGCGGTCACGGCCACGGCACTCCCGACGAAGCTGATGTCCGCGGCGGAAGTTGCCAGAGAGATCACCATATTTCCGTCCGCCGCATGTCCCAGGGTGGTTTTCTGCAGGGGAAGGAACTTGATGTTCGCGCCCGATGCGTTCCAGGTCGCGAGAGCAGCGCGCGTGGCGCCCACCGGGTCTGCGCCTTGCGCGATGATCGTCACGTTGCCGCCGGATGCGTTGCTGGTGAAGCCCGAAACCAGCTGGCTGTTGATATAGAACTGGATCGCCGTCGCGTCGGGCCGCGTCAGCGGCGCGTTCGGCGTCAGCCCCGTCGTCTGGAACTGGACGTAGCCGAACGCGGAAACCGCCATAGCGGCAAAGCCGGGAACCAGCGCGATCACTCCACGGGCCCGGATCATTTCACGCCTCCGTTCTGCGCCGTGCGAACGCGCGCTGAGACGCGACCGGCGATGTCGGTCAGGGTATGGCCATCGAGCGAACTGAGTCCCGGACCGGCGCCTCCCAGCAGATTCTCCGCCTTCAGCGCTTCGGAAGCATGCAGCGCGCCACGCTCATCGATTCTGTACTGGCCCTGTCCCCATCCCGTGGTGCGCAGATAGCCGTTCGGCATGCGCTGCAGAAACACCAGCACATGCTCACCGACCCCATAGGTCACGGCGCCCGCGACTGCCATCCCCACGGGCCCGACGACGCCGCCGGGTTCGCTGATCACCACCGTCGCCGCGCCCTGTCCTTTATATGTGGACGCGACGGTCATCTCATAGTGCGTCCAGATGTACTGATGCGTCGGATCCCAGTCGGACCACGTACGGGTGATGTGACCGCTGGCAACCACTTCCGACTGATCCGTCATTTCCGTGAATGAGATCCGGGGAACGCTCGTCGCTCCGGCCGAGCACACGAGAAGAAGACTGCACGCGACTGCAACCCATCGCGCACGGCCGCTCAGAATCGTTTTCATGATCGGAATTATGGCATAGGGAGCGGACAATCTCTTTATCAGAGGGTCTGTCGCCGTGTTAATTTCGGGTTGCATGGGTAAATTTCTTCTCGGCGTGATTGCTGGCATGATCCTTCTTCTGATTCTTATCGGCGGCGGGGCGCTGTTTTTCCTGTCAATGCGCGCGAAGCCGCCCGCAATTTCCTCGGGGTCCACGCTCATTCTGCACCTGACGGGCGACGTGCCGGAAAAACCGGCGGTCGACCTCTCATTGCCTTTTCTCGATGAGCGTTCGGCCACCACGGTCGAAGAGGTCTGGAACCTGCTGCACCGCGCGGCTGCCGATGCGCGCATCTCCGCCGTTCTCTTCGAGCCCGAAGGCGTCAGCGCCGGCTGGGCAAAGATGGAGGAAATCCGCGCCGATCTCGAGCAGTTCCGCAAATCGGGCAAACCGCTCATCGCATACCTGAAAGCGCCCACCACGCGCGAATACTACATGGCGACGGCCTGCTCGAAGATCTATCTGTCGCCGTCGGACCTGCTGGACGTCAAAGGGCTGTCGCTTGAGACCATGTACTTCCGCAACACGCTCGACAAACTCGGCGTCCAGGTGGACGTGGAGCATGCCGGCAAATACAAGGACTACGGCGATATGTTCGTCCGCTCCTCCATGAGCCCGGAGACGCGCGAGGTCATGACCGATCTCATCGACCGCATCTTCGGCGAACTGATCAACGCCATCGCGCGCGGCCGCAACAAGGACGCAGCCGCCGTTCGCGCCGCGATCGACGACGGTCCTTTTCTCGCCGCGGAAGCAAAAACCGCCGGCCTGATCGACGATCTCCGCTACGAAGATCAGGTGCTCGACGAACTGAAGGCCCAGCTCCACCAGAGCGAGCTGAAGAAGGTCACGGGCCGCGACTATCAGGATTCGCTCGCCGCCGGCGCCGGCGTCCGCAACCGCATCGCCTGGATCGTGGGCGAAGGTTCCATCTCGCGCGGCGGCTCCATTACGGACTTTGACGTCGATGGCGGCCTCGAGTCCGATCCCTTCGACCGCATCCTCGAGAAAGTCGGCAAGGACAAGGACATCAAAGGCGTCATCGTCCGCATCGATTCGCCGGGCGGGGAAGTGGCCGCCTCCGACGACATGTGGCGCGCCATGAACGAGCTCCGCAAAAAGAAGAAGGTGGTGATTTCCATGTCGGACTACGCGGCCTCGGGCGGCTACTACATGGCGATGTCGGGCGATCCGATCGTGGCTTACCCGGCCACCCTCACCGGCTCGATCGGGGTCGTCTTCGGCAAGCCCAATCTGCACGGCCTCTACGACAAGCTCGGCATCACGAAGGACTCCGTCAGCCGGGGCCGCTTCGCCCGCATCGAATCCGACTACGAATCGCTCACCCCCGAAGGCCGCGAAAAGCTGCGCCACGGCATTGACGCCAATTACGAAGATTTCCTGAGCAAAGTCGCCACGGCGCGCAAGAAGCCGGTCCCGGCCATCGAACCCATCGCGCAGGGCCGGGTCTGGCTCGGTTCGGAAGCCCGGGCCAACGGGCTGGTCGATGAAATCGGCGGCCTCGATAAAGCCGTGGACATGATCCGCTCCGCGGCCGGCATTCCCAAAGACCAGGAAGTGAACCTCGCCGCCTATCCGGCGCGCCGTACCATCCTCGATCTTCTGACTGAGTCACGCACTCCGGACTCAGGCGACGCGGACCTCCGCGCCATGCTGAAAATGCCGGGTCTCGAATCCCTCCGGACCGCCTGGAAGGATGCCGGTCTGCGAGTCTGGATGCGCGGCGGCATGCTGCGCATGCTGCCCTTCACGATCCAGATCCGGTAGTTCGATTTCTGCTTGATTCGGCCCGCGTTGCCAGGGGATATTGGAATCAGCAGCACCCCCATGCACCCTGTGCGGAATCAAGGCGATGGTAGAGAATTTCCTCTATTTCACGGAACTGGTCGGACTGCCCGTCTTCGATCTGAAGCATCGCCGTATCGGGCGTGTGAACGACGCTGCCATCGTTCCGCTCATCCACCCTTCGCGCATTGACCGCTTTCTGGTCGGCGCCGGGGCCTCCTGGCTTTCCGTCCGTTACGACCAGATTGCCACCATCGGGCTCGACGGCATCCAGCTCAGCAACGAAAAACTGTATCCGTACCATTCCGACGAATACATGCTGCGCATCCAGCGCGATCTGCTCGATCAGCAGATCATCGACGTCAACGGCCGCAAGGTCGTCCGGGTCACCGACGTCAGCCTCGAAGTCGTCAAAAACGGCCATGACGAGCTTTCCATTCTCGAAGTGGACGTGGGCGTCCGCAGCATTCTGCGCCGGCTGCTCCAGGGCGTGGTGCCGCCGCGCTGGATCCGCAAGCTGCAGAGCCCCATCAGCCCGAACTCGATCCGCTGGGATTTCTGCAACATCGTCGAAGCCGATCCGCTGCGCCGTCTGCGCCTGAACATTTCGAACGACAAGCTCGAACAACTGCATCCGGCCGATCTCGCCGATATCGTCGAGGAACTCGGTCCGGCCGAGCGCGAAGCCATCTTCGAGACCATGGACAGCGAAGTCGCGGCCGAAGCGCTGTCCGAGGTCGATCCCAGGATGCAGGCCAGCATTCTCGAATCGCTCGAGCCCGAGAAGGCCGCCGACATCGTGGAGGAAATGTCGCCCGACGCGGCCGCTCACGCCCTTTCCGAACTCGAAGAGGAAACCTCCGCCGAGATCCTCGAAGAGATGGAAGAGGAGCCGGTCGAGGAAGTGAAGGAGCTGCTCGAATACGACGAAGACACGGCGGGCGGCATGATGAACACCGAAGCCATCGTGCTGCCCGATAATATGACCCTCTCGGACGCGATGGTCCGGCTGCGCGAGCACGAAGACCTGCTCGAAAACACGTACGTTCTCTTTCTCGCCGACGCGGCAGGTAAAATCACGGCCGCCGTCCCGCTGGCTCGCCTGTTCCTCGCCGAAGGCTCCGCGCTGCTGCGGGATCTCGCTTCGGGAAAACTGATTTCCATCGACGCCGAGGCGAAGCAGAACCGGGTGATCGAACTCTTCGACAAATACAATCTGCTGGCGCTGCCCGTGCTCGAATCCGACGGCACCCTCGCCGGCGTCATCACGGCTGACGACGTGATTTCTGTTCTGAGAAACAGATAGGTGATACGAGACCTCTTCTCCCGGTTCAAGCGGCACATCCTGGTCTTCCTGGCTGTTCTCGGGCCAGGCTTCATCACCGCTGTTGTCGATAACGATTCAGGCGGCATCTACACCTACTCGGCGGCTGGCGCGCGCTGGCTCTACCTGCCGCTCTGGACGCTGCTGCCCATCACGGTCGCGCTCATCGTCACGCAGGAAATGTGTTCGCGCATGGGCGCGGTCACGGGCAAGGGCCTCTCCGATCTCATCCGCGAGGAATTCGGTCTCCGCATCACGTTCGGCATCATGATCCTGCTCGTGATGGCGAATCTCACCAACATCATGGCCGAGTTCGCCGGCGTCGCCACGTCGCTCGATCTGTTCGGCGTCAGCAAATACATTTCGGTGCCGCTCGCCGCCGTCCTCGTCTGGTTCCTCGCCGTCAAAGGCAATTACCAGAGCGTGGAAAAGGTCTTTCTTTTCGCCTGCGTTCTTTACGTCACCTACGTCATCGCCGGCGTGCTGGTGAAGCCGGACTGGAAACAGGCCATGATCTACAGCGTGCGCCCTCGCCTGCTGTTCGACAGCGGGTACATCACCATGCTGATCGCCATGGTCGGCACCACCATCGCGCCGTGGATGCAGTTTTACCTGCAGGCCGCCGTCGTGGAGAAAGGGATCACGGCGCGCGAATACCGCGAATCGCGCATCGAAGTCGTCGTCGGCTGCTTCATGACGTCGGTGATCGCGTTCTTCATCATCGTGGCCTGCGCCGGAGCCTACCGCGACCATCCCACCGACATTTCGAGCGCCCGCGAAGCCGCCCTCGCGCTGAAGCCCTTCAGCCAGTGGGCTTCGCCGCTGTTCGGCGCCGGGCTGCTGAACGCTTCCGTTTTCGCGGCCTGCATCCTGCCGCTCTCGACGGCCTACTCGGTCTGCGAAGGCATGGGCTTTGAATCGGGCGTGGGCAGGACGTGGAAGGAAGCGCCCATTTTCTACTGGCTCTACACGCTGCTGATCGCGGCCGGAGCCGGTGTGGTGATCTGGCCGAAATTTCCGCTGGTGCAGATGATTCTTCTCTCTCAGGTGCTCAACGGCATGCTGCTGCCGTTCATCCTGATCTTCATGATCCTGCTCATCAACAAGAACCACCTGATGAAGGAATGGAAGAATCCGCGGATTTACAACATCGTTGCGTGGACCACGGTGGTGATCGTGATCGGCATGACCCTCGCGCTCACCGGCATCACCATCCGCAATCCACAATAAAGACTGAACCCATGATGGACGAACTCGAATTTCGCGACCGCGCCGACGAGGCGCTCCACAGCCTGCAGCGCTCGCTCGAACGCGCTTCCGACCGGTACGAGTTCGAAGTCGACGGCAGGGAAGGAGCCCTGACGATCGAGTTTGACGACCCTCCGGCCCGCTTCGTCATCAGCCCCAACTCCCCCGTCCGCCAGATCTGGGTTTCGGCGCGCGTGAAAAGCTTCAAGCTGGACTGGTCGGAAGAGCGCAGGGAGTTCATCCTTCCGGACGGACGGAGCCTGAGCCAGTTGATCGCCGACGTCATCAGCGAACAACTCGGCGAAAAAGTGACCCTCTGACCATGTACCTGCGGCTTCAGCCGCGGCTGGCGCTGGACCAGATCCACTCGCCCGCTGAACCACAAAGCCCGGCCTTCACCGGACTGTTCTCGATATACCGCGAGATCCGCTGCTCCTCCTCCCGGTTCCGGATCCAATGGTCGTAATAGTCCCGGGCCCAAAACGGCTCGCCCGTGCAGCCACGGTGCTCGTTCGCGCGTCGAGCCGACTTCCCCTTGATCCTCCTGACCGTTTGGGACAGCCCGTGCTGTGGGCGAATAACCGGGTGAACATGATTCGGCATCACCACCCACGAGCCCAGCTCATATTCGAAGTCCTTGCGTCCTGAGTGGAGAGTCTCGGCAACGATATCCGCTACCGCCGGTTCGAGAAGCCATTTCGGTCCGGTCGACGCCGCATCGAGAAGCCGGTCGCCGTGGACAAACTTTGCACCCTGCTTGCTCCACATGTCGGCCACCACGCTGGCCGGCAGTGAACCATGCAGCCGCCACGTAACGAAGAAGGCCCCGTCCCCTGGCCAGTGAGGAAGCCGGCTATGCACAAATTCTTAGTGCTGGGCCATTGAACTTCCTCTCACCCCGAGTACCTGCGCCTTTTCAGAGACTGTGTGAGAACCGCGCTCAGGGCCTTTGCTCGCAAGTAGCCACTGAGGAAAACCGGGACAGACTCCTTTTTCGCGTTACAAAACTTCTGCGTGAGAGCCGGGACGGCGCGAAAAAGGTTGTCTGTACCGGATTTTCCGGACCATGCTCGCAGCCGAATACCCGTGAACCGGAGTTCCCACACAGACTCTTCAGGCGCGGCCTGACGATTGCAAGCCCCGAGCCGCGGCTGAAGCCGCAGGTACATATAAAATCGATACGTGGCTCGTGTCTGCGCCGTCATCGTCACCGCCAACCGCAAGGATCTCCTGCGCCGCTGCCTCCGCTCGGTTCTCGCCCAGACGCGACCCGCCGACAGAATCCTTGTCGTCGACAATGCCTCGACCGACGGCACCCGCGAGATGCTCGATTCCGAATTCGGCAATCTCGTCCGGCTCAACATCCTCGCGCGCCTCGATCTCAGGGACAATGTCGGCGGCGCGGGCGGCGTGAGCGCCGGCATGCGCTGGGCGCACTGCAACAAATTCGACTGGACCTGGGTTCTCGACGACGGCGTGGAACTCGCCCCCGATTGTCTGCGGCGCATGCTCGCCGCCGAAGATGCGGGCGATCTGATTCAGGTGCTCGGCGGCGCCGAACGTCATCACGCCGCTTTCCCGGACAACGCGCCCTGGGCGAAGGTCGATTACTGCGACTTCACCTCAGCCCTGATCCGCAGAAAAGTCATCGAAGCAGCCGGCTTCCCCGATATCCGCTATTTCCACGCCGGAGACGACATCGCGTACGGCTATCTCGCCGCGCAGCGCACGTCCTCGATCTGTCTCAACTACCAGGGGATTCAGCGGCACACTCCCGCGACGCCGCCGCTCGATCGCATGACGTTCTACCTCGGCATCCGCAATCGCTTTCTCAATCGCGCCAATCTTGCCGAAAGCGGCGGTGCGCCGTCGTCAGTCCGCTTTTTCTTCGAGGTTCTGGGCGCCGTGGTGAGGCAGCTCGGCCGCGCACTCGAATCCGCCAACGCCTCCATCAACGCCATCGCCACCATCGACGGCCTGCGCGACGGCCTGCACAAACGCTTCGATCGCCTGCCGCAATCCTGACCCGGCCACCGTGGCATTCGCGCAATCCACCGCGAAGCCGAGTTGCGCGACCTGACCGGTAAACCGGACCGCCCGAAGGTTTTCTTCCTGCGCTCCGCGCTCCGCCCTTGCCGCTTTGACGAGCGCTTCGAACCGGCCCGCCGTGGCCGCCTCCGCCGCTGAACATCCTGTCTGCATACCGGATAATCGGCGCAATTCCCGTCCACCTGCAGGCCGGCCCGTGAAAAACGCGGTAACTGTAAGATTCCCTGAAACTTAAAGTTCCCGGAAGCCTCCGGCTATAATGGGGAGGATCGGCTTCACTTCGACTCGCAGCACCGAATGATACAGCTCTTCAGGGTTTTTATACCGGCAAGTGTAGTTGGCCTCGTGCTGTCCGAGTTCCTCATTTGCTCGGTCTGCTACGTCATCGCCGCCATTCTTCTCAACGGTGTTATCAACCCCGATTTCAGCCCGGTCATCTTCTTCGCCAACGAAAACGGCGTGCTGCGCATCGCCATCGTGGTGCTCTGCATCATCATCGCGCTCTATTTTCAGAATCTCTACGCCGACCTGCGCGTCCGCTCCCTCACCCTGCTGATCCAGCAGCTCTGTGTTGCCATTGGTTCCGCATTCCTCGTGCAGTCGCTGTTCACTTACCTCAAGAAGCCGGACTGGGGCATTCCCAAGTGGGCCATGATCTTCGGCAGCGTGATGGTGCTGCTCACCATCCCCGCCTGGCGGCTCTTCTACAGCAACGTCGTCGTGAAGGCATTGGGCGGACAGAAGGTGATCTTCCTCGGCACGTCGGATGTGAGCCGGGAAATCGCCAGGCACATCAGGGAGCACCCCGAAGTCGGGATGCGCAATCTCGGCTACGTGGATAACGACGCGAAGCCGGAGGAACTCCCCGGCGGCCCGCTGCTCGGCCCGATCTCCGATCTGCCCGAACTGGCGAAGAAACTGAAGCCCGATCTCGTCGTGGTCGGCCTCGCCGAGCGGCGTCAGGAACTGCCCGTCAACGAGATGCTCCACATGCGCTTCTCCGGCATCCACTTCGAGGAAGCCCCGGTCACGTTCGAGACCACGTTCGGCCGTGTGCTCACGCGCCAGCTGCGCCCCTCGCGCCTGATCTTCGCTTCCGATCTCGGCCCGCGCAAGCGCAGCCTCTTCTGGCATTCCATGTATTCGGTTCCACTGGCGCTCGTCGGCGTCATCCTGCTCTCGCCCGTGATGCTGATCGTCGCCATCCTCGTGAAGCTGACCTCACCCGGCCCCGTCTTCTTCCGCCAGGCGCGCGTGGGCCTCAACGATCAGGTTTTCACGCTCTACAAATTCCGCTCCATGCGTCAGGATGCCGAAGCCGAAACCGGCCCGGTGTGGGCGCAGAAGGATGACCCGCGCGTCACGCCTCTCGGCAAGTGGCTGCGCAAGCTGCGTCTCGACGAACTGCCGCAGCTCTTCAACGTGCTGCGCGGCGAAATGTCGCTCGTGGGCCCGCGGCCCGAGCGCCCGGAATTCGTCAGCAGGCTGACCGAGCAGATCCCCTACTACGGCTATCGCCACTGCGTGAAGCCGGGCATCACCGGCTGGGCGCAGATCAACCACAAATACGGCGATACGCTCGAAGACGCCGTCATCAAGCTCGAGTACGATCTTTACTACATCAAGAACCTGGCCCTCTCGCTCGATGCCTTCATCATTTTTCACACTCTCAAGGTCATGCTGTTTTCCGAGATGGCTCAATAGGGAAGGCACAGTAGACTGAAAAACATGGCATTCCGAGGCGTCGATTACCTGTGTATCGATTCATTGTTCAGCGAGCAGGAGCTGCTCGTCCGCAACACCGCCCGCAAGTTCGTCGATGAACGCGTCCAGCCCATCATCAGACAGCACTTTCGCGATGCCACCTTCCCCAAAGAACTGATCCCCGAAATGGCCCACCTCGGCTTCTTCGGCGCCAACCTCGAAGGCTACGGCTGCGCCGGCATGAGCAACGTCGAATACGGGCTCATCATGCAGGAGGTCGAGCGCGGCGATTCCGGCCTGCGCAGCTTCGTCTCCGTGCAGGGCGGCCTCGTGATGTACCCCATCCTCGAGTACGGGTCGGAAGAGCAGAAATCGAAGTGGCTGCCGAAACTGCAGTCGGGCGAAGCCATCGGCTGCTTCGGACTCACCGAACCCGGCTTCGGCTCGAACCCCGCCGGCATGCTCACCCGCGCCGTGCAGGATGGCAGCCACT
>DASPQQ010000403.1:0-2562 GCA_035624885.1 Bryobacteraceae bacterium
GTGTGAGTGAAACGGGCAGCTTGACGGTGTTCGACTGAGTCCATGCGCCGCTCTGAGAGTGCGAAGGAAGCGCCAACCGCTCACCGCTCGCTGTGGTCGCGGCTCAGTGAGGCGGTTGACTTTAAACGAGACTACACGGAGCCGCGCCCCAAGGAAGCGGTTCAGCGCCACTTGTCCAGCAAACTCTGACCGACTCGGTGCTACATCTCCCGCCGATTCTCCAGCGATTTCGAAATCGTCACCTCATCCGCGAATTCCAGATCGCTCCCCACCGGAATTCCCATCGCGATGCGCGTGACTTTCATCCCCAGCGGCTTCAGCAATCGCGACAAATACACGGCCGTCGCCTCGCCCTCCACCGTGGGATTCGTGGCAATGATAATTTCCTTGGCCTCGCCGCGCGAGATCCGGTCGAGCAGCCCTTTGATCTTCAACTGTTCCGGCCCGATCCCCCGCAGCGGCGAGATCGCTCCGTTCAGCACATGATAAACACCGTGAAATGTCCGCGTGGTCTCGATCGGAAGAATGTTGTGCGATTCCTCCACCACGCAAATCTGGGAGCGGTCCCGATGCGGGTCGCGGCAGTAGGGGCATAACTCGGCATCGCTGATGTTGTTGCATTCGGCGCAAATGCCGAGATGGTCCTTCACGTCGATCAGAGCTTCGGCCAGCCGCGCCGCGTCTTCGCGCGGGGAACGCAGCACATGAAACGCGAGCCTCTGTGCGGACTTCTGGCCGATGCCGGGCAGGCGGCGGAACTCGTCGATCAATCGTTGAAGGGGGGCGGCAAAGTCCATGGGTTCGTCACTGGGGCAGCGGGCTGACGCTCAGACACAAAAGCAGATTCCTCGCTGCGCTCAAAAATAGGTTTGGAAAAATGGGGACTGACACCTTTTTCGCGCATGCAGATTGTCGGTTCCTAGCGCAGATCCGGCGCGAGAAAGGCTGTCTGTCCCCATTTTTCCATTTTTCAGAACAATCCCGGAGGCAACCCCAACCCGCCGAGCATCCCACTCATTTTCGCCTTGGTCTCGTCGTCGACCTTTTTCGTCGCCTCGTTGCATGCCGCGAGCACCAGATCCTGCAGCATCTCGACGTCGCCGGCGACCTCCGGATCGATCTTCACTCCCGTGACGTTCTTGTGGCCGTCCATCTTCACCGTCACCATGCCGCCGCCGGCGGAGCCCTCCACGCGAATTTGCGCGATCTCCTCCTGCATCTTCTGCTGCATCTTCTGGGCCTGCTGCATCATGGCCTGCATGTTTCCGGGCATTTTCATAAGTAATCCTATTGTGGCACCGCGCGCCGTTTTGAGCACAGAGGCCGGCGTCCGCTGCTTGACAGTCGCGGTTCTGTGCGAAGTGTACACCTACTAGCGGCACGGAACCACGACCGCTAGGGAGGGGACCGCGGCCGTAGAATGCAGGGGCTGGCGTCACCGATCCCGCAAATTCCTCACGGTCCGCACCTGGCTATCCGGAAACGTCTCGCGAAAACGTTTCACTTCCGGATTCTCAAGCGCCCGCGCCGTCACCTCGTCACCCGAAAGCGTGCTGTCCGCAAGCGGAGGCGTTGGACCCGCCGCTGCCGGAGCGCCCGCCGATCCCGGCTCGCCGATCTTGACCGTGATTCGCACTGCGCGCCCCGCCACGCGCCTCACCGCCGCTTCCAGATCTTTCTGCTTGAAAAACATCTGATACATCTTCGGCGCCGTGATCACGACCTCGCTCGCGGATTCTTCCACGCTCGAATGCGCTACTGCATCGGCGATGTGCGTCAGTTGCTGCTCCGTCAGCGCCGCATGCAGGCGCGTCCGAAAATCGCCGCCCGCGAGCGCCGCCGGTTCCCCGGCCACCGGTGCAACCGGGTTCGCCGCAGGACGCACCGCGACATTCGTTGCCGTAAGCCGCGGCGCAGCCGATTTCACCGGACTCCCCGAGGGTGACGGCCCGCGCGACGCGCCCGTTCCGCCCGCTCCCTCCAGGCCCGCCAGCGCTTGTTCAATCGCCTGGAGCCGGCCCGCGTGGACCATCCTCACCAGACCCATCTCCAGGTGAAACCGCGGCTGCAGCGAATTCTGCAAATCGCGAAACAGATCGAGCGCCAACTGCAGGTACCGCGTCAGATCTTCTTCGCTGAACGGCGCGCCTGCCTCGGCCAACTTCTGCTGCTCCGGCGCCGACGCCGCCACCAGCTTTGTCGGACCCTTCGCAATCCGGATCACCAGCAGATTGCGGAAATACCGCGCCAGCTCACGCGCGAAGTGTTGCAGACTGCGCCCGTTGGATTCGAGCTCGGCGACGATATCGAACATTTTTTGCGCATCAGCTGCCGCCAGCGCCTTCGCTACCTGCTCCAGCGAATCGAGCGAGAACATGCCCAGCAGCTCCCGCACCTCTGCCGCGCGCAGCACGTTCCCGCAGCAGGCGATCGCCTGATCCAGCGCCGAAAGCGAATCGCGCACGCTGCCCTCGCCCGCCTGCGCCAGCACGCCGAGCACCTCGGCGTCCGCCGTGATCCCCTCCTGCTGGGCGATCCATTCCATCCGCGCGACCAGCTCGG
>DASPQQ010000404.1:0-4793 GCA_035624885.1 Bryobacteraceae bacterium
GGTGTCTTCGAGGTCCTGACGGTCGTGCTGGCGCGGGCCTCCCGGATACGTGTTCATGGGACGTTTTGACCCGGTGTGGACGAGATCCCACGAAGTGAAGAGAACGAGCGCCCAGATGAAGAGATGCGGCAGCCGGGAGGCAAAGTGGTCGAGCTCGCAGGCCGCGGTCACTCCCGCGAAAAATGAGAATGCGAGGAGCCCATATTCGGGATAGAGGACGGAGCGGAGAAAGTCCGGAAGGTGCGGGAAGAGCGATGCGTAAACCGGAGTGCTCATGCCCAGCATCAGGATGGTGACCACGGCCGTCGCGGCAAGAAACAGGGCCGGCCTGCGGCGCATGGTGAGAAGCGCGAGAGCGATGAGAAAGACAGGGACGAGGCCGCAGTAGATGTAGAGGAAGGTGGCGTTGAAGGGCAGCTTGTAGTGCTCGAGATCGAAGATGTGGTAGTGGTTCGGGTGCACCAGAGAGACCAGGGATTCGAGCGGCAGGCCGCTGCCGGCGAGCCAGAGGTAGCGGTGGGACGCCATGCTGAGCTGCGTGAGAGTCGAGGCCGGGATCAGGATGACAGCGGCGATCAGTGCAGCCCAGATAAAGCCCGGAACGAGCGAACGGAAAATCCGCCACGAGGATTCCCGCATGGCGATCAGCGTGACAGCAAAAAGAATCACCGCGAAAGCGACCGCGATGGTTGCGGCGGCGAAGCCGGCGAGCACGCTCATGGCGATGGAGAGCGCGAAGATGGCGGTCCAGCGCCGGCTGAATTTGTGGCGCGATTCATGCACCGCGAGTAACGCGAGCGGCAGCCAGGCGGCGCAGCAGATGGCGCACAGGTGCTGCGCCTGCGAAGCGAAGAAGCCGCCGAGTTCAAAGACGCTGGCGCCGAGCAGCGCGGGAGCCGGCCGGAGTTCCATGCGCCGGAGAAGCAGAAAGGTTGTGACTCCGGCCAGCATCATATGGACGGGGTCCATCCATTCGATCCAGTAATAGAAGTAGTACGGCCTCAGGTTGCCGAGCAGCATGACGATCCATGTGGGCGGGTAGAAGAGCTGGGCCTGCATGTCGGCGTGTATGGGCATGCCGGCGTAGGAGTAGGGGTCCCACAGCGGAAAGACGCCTTTCCCGAGGCACTGCGCGAGGTACGCGATCTGCGGGAAATGGTAGCCTTCGATGTCGTAAGGGATGTGGCTGCGCAGGCCGATGACTGTGCGCCAGTAAAACCAGACAGGCTGGAAGACGAGAAGAATGACGCAGAAGATCGCCGGCGCGCGCCGGAGATCGAGCTTCGTCTTCAGCCGTTCGATCACTTGACGACTTTATCGCGAAAACGGCTGACGTCGATGATGGCGCGCTGGTGCGTGCCTTCGCCGATGATTTTGTCGCCCATAGTGGCGAGGACGCGGAATTCGACGCGGCGGGGTTTTCCGTTGTCCGAGCCGACCGAGAGAAGCTCGGCTTCGAAATCGACCTTCGCTCCCATCGGCGCGGCCGCTTTGTGCCAGACGTCGACGTGCGTGCCGACGGTGTCGAAGCCGGGATCGAGCATGGTGAGAACGAGGTCGCGGCAGGTCTGTTCCATGTAGCCGATCATCTGCGGCGTGGAGAGGACGCGGGGACCGGCGGGGCCGAGAAAGCTGATGGCATTGGAGTCATCGACTTCGATGGTTTCGCGCCGGATCTGGTTGATCTGAAAGGCGGGCATATGTCTTTCAAATGATAAACTTGGCTTCGGATGCGCCGGTGGGCGCAATCAACATGGAAGAAAGTCGAAGGGGATTTCTCATCACCAGACTGAGCGCTGGATTCGCCGCGGCGGTATTGCCGGTGAGCGCCGCGACCATCACGACCGATACCAGCGGACTGACGGCCGGTGAAGTGCGGATTCCGGTGAAAGACGGGACGATTCCCGCGTACCGCGCCATGCCGGATGCCGCGGGAAAAGAGTTTGCCTGTGTGCTGGTGGTGCAGGAAATTTTCGGCGTGCACGAACATATCAAAGATCTGTGCCGGCGGCTCGCAAAGGCTGGATACCTTGCGGTGGCGCCGGCGCTCTATGCGCGGCAGGGCGATCCGGCGAAGGTCGAGGACATCCGGAAACTGATGAGCGACATCGTGGCGAAAGTGCCGGATGCGCAGGTGATGTCGGATCTCGATGCGACAGTCGACTGGATGGGGAAGAACCACGGCAACACGGCGAAGCTCGCGCTCACGGGTTTCTGCTGGGGCGGAAGAATCGCGTGGCTCTATGCGGCGCACAGTCCGGTGCTGAAGGCGAGCGCGGCGTGGTATGGAAGGCTGGTGGGTCCGGGGGCTCCGCTGCAGCCGAAGAATCCGATCGATGTGGTGAACGATCTGAAAGGGCCGGTGATCGGATTTTACGGCGGGAAAGACACGAGCATTCCGCTCGAAACCATCAACCAGATGCGCGAGGCGCTTTTGAACGCGGGGAAGCAGGGCAGCATCAATGTGTATCCGGAAGCGCAGCACGGCTTCAACGCGGATTACCGGACGAGCTACAACGATTACGCCGCCTCCGATGCGTGGAGGAAGATGCTGACATTTTTTGCTCAGAAAGGTGTTGTGTAAATGAAACGGTTCTCTCTGATTCTGACGCTGGCAATCGTGCTGGGGAGTTGTGCTTCGAATGCCGCTCCGCCCAATGTGAAAGCACCGGATGTTTTCAAGGTGACGCTGGATCTTTCGACGGGTCCGGTGGTGATTCAGGTGGAGCGCGATGCCGCGCCGCTCGGCGTGGATCGTTTTTACAACCTGGTGCAGGCGAAATTCTTCGACGGTGCGCGGTTCTTCCGCGTGATTCCGGGTTTCGTGGTGCAGTTCGGCATGGCGGCCGATCCGAAGGTGAACAAGGCGTGGGATGTGCCGATCAAGGACGATCCCGTGAAGCATGCGAATATGCCGGGGACGCTGGTGTTCGCCGCGACGTCCGCGCCCAACAGCCGCACGACCCAGATGTTCATCAACACGGGCGACAACTCACGTCTCGATGCCATGGGATTCGCGCCCATCGGGCGGGTGCTCAGCGGCATGGAGAACGTCGTGAAGATCAACTCGGAATACGGCGAGAATCCCGATCAGAGCGAAATCGAGAAATCGGGGAACGCTTATCTCACGAAAGAGTTCCCGCGGCTCGACTATATAAAGACGGCCCGGATTACTCCTTAATGGGAACCATAAAAACTACTGATACTGTTACAGCGTAAATTCTGAAACGAAGCGGGTACCTCATGCACCCAATGGGTGTGCCCATCGTTCGATGGGGGGAGGAACCAATTTCATGACGACCGAGCAGATGGACATTCAGAGCCTTCGCGCCGAAGCCATGCAGGCAGGCGCGCTGGATCCGATGACGCTGCGTTTCCGCGTCGTTGAATATGATAAGTTCGACGGGACAGTTGTAGGGGTTCCCTTCGATGACATTGGTTTCCCGGAAGCGCTGGCACACACGGCGGATCTCGTTCGCACGCGAAGCGAATCGCACTTCTGTCTGCAGCCGGTGGGCTTCGTTCAGTAAAAATACTGACGCGCCTGAAGGCGTGTGTACATGAAGCTCTCGGTCGCGGATTACGCGATCCTCGGGCTCTATTTCGCTTTCATTCTCGGCATCGGCTGGAAACTGCGCAGCGCAGCCACGTCAGCGGGTGAGTTTCTCACGGCTGGCCATCACGTTCCCGTCTGGATTACCAGTCTTGCGTTTTTAGCGGCCAATCTTGGGGCCCAGGAAGTCGTGGGCATGATGGCATCCGGCGCGAAGTACGGCATCATGACCGCCCACTTCTACTGGGTGGGCGCGGCGCCGGCCATGATCTTTGCGGGCGTCTTCATGATGCCGTTCTATTACGGGAGCAAGGCGCGTTCCGTTCCCGAATACCTCCGCATGCGATTCGACGCGAAGACGCGCGCGCTGAATGCGGCGACCTTCGCGATCATGACAATCTTTTCCTCCGGCATCTCGATGTACGCGCTGGGGCGGATGTTTCAGCTCGTGCTGGGGTGGAGCTTTCACGCGTCGGTGCTGCTTTCGGCGGCGATGGTGCTGGCGTATACGCTGCTCGGCGGGCTGACCAGCGCGATCTACAACGAAGTGCTGCAGTTTTTTCTGATCGTCGCCGGGCTCACGCCGCTGTCGATTCTGGTTGTCGCGAAGGCGGGCGGATGGAGCGGGATTCAGTCGCGATTGCCGGATGCGTTCACGCATGCGTGGAAGTACATGGGCTCGCCCGCGCAGAATCCGATGGGGATGGAGACTTTCGGGATGGTAGCGGGGTTGGGGTTCGTGCTCTCTTTCGGCTACTGGTGCACGGACTTTCTGGTGGTGCAGCGCGCGCTGGCGGCCAGTTCGATGTCGGCCGCGCGCCAGACTCCGCTGATCGCCGCGTTCCCGAAGATGCTGATGCCCTTCATCGTCATTGTGCCGGGAGTGGCGGCGCTGGCGCTGACCCAACTGTCAACCCAACTGTCAACAAAGATGGCTTCGGGTTACGCGCTGCCGCTGAAAGGCGCAAGCTACGACTACGACCAGACGCTCACCACTTTGATGGCGCGGTTCTATCCGAGCGGCATGCTGGGCGTGGGATTGACCGCCCTGATGGCGTCCTTCATGTCCGGCATGGCGGGAAACGTGACGGCCTTCAACACGGTGTTCACTTACGACTTCTACCAGGGCCATATAAAGAAGGATGCGAGCGACCGGCATTACCTGCGCGTGGGCAAGATCACGACAGTGGCCGGCGTGGTGTTGTCGATCGGCGCCGCGTATCTCGCGCTGCAGTTCAAC
>DASPQQ010000405.1:0-2255 GCA_035624885.1 Bryobacteraceae bacterium
CCGCTCGACGCGGCGGTCGGTGGATTCCAACACTTCGAAGCGCAGCCCGTTCTCTTCCACTACCTCGCCCTGTTCGGGGATGTGTCCGAGGACCTCGCTCACCAGACCGGCAACCGTGGTAGCTTCGTGGCCGTTGGGGCGGATGTGGAAGAGTTCGTCGAGCCGGTCCACGTCCATGTTGCCGGGGACAACGTAGGAATTCTCGTTCTCGCGAACGATATCGGCCTTGGCTTCGTGCTCGTCGCGGATCTCGCCCACGATCTCCTCGACCAGGTCCTCGATGGTGACCACGCCCGCGGTGCCGCCGTACTCATCGATCACGATGGCCATGTGCTGGCCCTCTTTCTGCATCTCGCGAAGCAGCGCGCTCACCCGCTTGCTCTCGGGGACGAAGTCCACGGGCTTCATCAGTTCTCCGACCGTGTGATTGCGCGCCTCGACGTCCGGAATCTGCAGCACGTCGTGCGCAAACACGATTCCCTTGATGTGGTCGATCGAGCCTTCGTAAACGGGCACGCGGGAATACGGCTTGGTACGCAGCAGTTCGACGAACTGCTCGACCGTCGCATCGATGGGAACGGCCACGATCTCCGGCCGCGGCGTCATCACCTCGCGCACCGTCTTGTCCCCGAATTCGACCACCGACTGGATCAGCTCGCGGTCGCTTTCCTCGAGAATGCCTTCTTCCCGTCCCGCCTCGATCAGAGCGTCCACAGCTTCGGAAGGATGCTCGGGCTCTTCCGGCGGGCGCTCCTCGGTGAGCGCTGCCACGGACAGGCAAAAGCCCAGCACCAGCGTAACCGGCAAAGCAAGGTAAACCAGGATACGCAGCGGCCACACGAAATGCCGCAGCCACGCGCCGCGCGTGCGCGTGAAAAACACGAACGGCAGCAGCCGGTTGAAGACGATGACGATGAGCACGATCGAAACCGCCGCTTGCACGATCTCCGAAGTGGTCCAGGCGCGGTCCATGAAGGTGATGACCCCGATCAGCAGCGCGATTCCCGCCATGGTGATGGGCACCAGCACGGCCATCGACAGCGAAACCCGGCTGCGGCTGATCTTGAGGCGTGGCTCGATCTCCTGCTCATAAACCTCGATGTTCTCCTCGAACTCCCGCGAAAGAAATTTGCCCATCTCGGCGTAGAGGCTGTCCACGTAAGAAACCAGCGTCAGAACTGCGAGCAGAACGACCAGGGAGATGATGGCGGCGAGGCTCATGATCGCCGCCTCTTGGCCGGGCGGCGCGTTCCATCCGCCGTAGTGCGCTCGATCAGCGCCGTGGGCAGACCGAACGCTCGCCGCAAGCGCGCTTCCTTCCGCGCCATGGCTCCGGCATCGGTCTCGTGATCGTAGCCGGACAGGTGCAGCAGCCCGTGCAGGATCAGGATCTGCATCTCCTCAATGGCGCTGTGTCCCAGGCGCAGGGCGTTGCGGGCGGCGATTTCCGCGGAGATGGCGATGTCGCCCGCCGTACCGTCGGTCGATGGGAATGAAAGCACGTCGGTGGGACTGTTCTCGTTGCGGAAGTGCCGGTTCAGGCGGCGAATATGAGCGCTGGACGTGATCAGCACATCCACATCACCGCGAATTCCGGCGGCGCGTTGCGCCCGGGCGGCAAATTGCTCAAGCGCCCGCGCGCTCAACCCTTTGACCTTGTTGCGCAGAATGACCACCCTGGACCTCAAAATGAACGGGAGGGCCAATGACGCAGCCCTCCCCGGCAACCCCAGTTTTTTAGTCCTGATCAGCCGCCTCTTCCCTGGCCGCAGGCCTCGTAACGTCTTTCCTGCCGTTGGTCCGCGCCTCGCCGTTCTGGCTGACGAGCGGAGTCTGGCTCTCGCGCGTCTTGTGGTCGTCATACGCGCGGATGATGCGCTGCACGAGCTGGTGCCGCACCACGTCGGTCTCGTCGAAGTAGGTGAAGATGACGCCTTCGGTGTTCTTCAGAATGTCGATGGCTTCGAGCAATCCGCTGCGCCGCGCACCACCGGGCAAATCAATCTGCGTGATGTCGCCGGTGATCACCGCCTTGGAGTTGAATCCCAGGCGGGTGACGAACATCTTCATCTGCTCCGAAGTAGTGTTCTGCGCTTCATCGAGAATGATGAAGGAATCGTTGAGGGTGCGCCCACGCATGAAGGCGATGGGCGCGATCTCGATGATGTTCTTCTCCAGGTAACGGTCCACCTTCTCCGGGTCCATCATGTCGTAGAGCGCGTCGTAGAGCGGCCGCAGGTAGGGATCGATCTTCT
>DASPQQ010000406.1:0-2161 GCA_035624885.1 Bryobacteraceae bacterium
TTGCTCACGCGCATTTCGCCCGAAGTGCGGATCAGCAGGTCCGGTTCCGGCAGGCCGGCGGTGTAGAGCCGGCGCGAGATCATTTTCTCGTCGACCGTCAGGTCGGCCAGGCGTCCCCCGAGGCGCGCTTCATCGAGAATCGAATTGATCGCATCGGTCAGCTCCACGCGCGCGCTGTAGTTGATGGCGAGCGTGAGGCGCATGCCGGTATTGCGCGCGGTGGCCCGTTCGGTGGCGCGCAGTTCCTCATAGACGCGGTCCGGCAGCGCTTCCACGCGGCCGATCGACTGCAGCCGGATGTTGTTCTTCTGCAGGTCTTCGAGATCGTGGCGCAGGTAGAACTTCAGCAGATGCCAGAGGACGTCGATTTCGGTGCGCGGGCGCTTCCAGTTCTCGGCGGAAAACGCGTAGAGGGTGAGCGCCTGGACGCCCATGTCCGAGCAGTCTTCCACGATGTTGCGCACGGTCGAGACGCCGACTTTGTGGCCGGCGACGCGCGGCAGGCCACGGCGTCTGGCCCAGCGGCCGTTGCCGTCCATGATGATGGCGATGTGGGCCGGGATGCGCGCGGGATCGAGGCTGAGCGCCAGTTGACGGTCGGGGTCGCCGGGGGCAAGCGCTTCGAGCAGCTTCATCATGCGTTCAACCCATCGTACACTGTTGCACCGGCTTGTTCCCGTGCGGCCGGCGAGATTCTCCGGCGTCTGCGAGATACTGAGGGCTTGGTCCCTCCGCCTTTCCTCGCCCGACTGAGCCTCTGGCTGGCCATTGCGTCTTCGGTTATCATTCTCTTCTCCATCGCGGCGTCGCAGATTTGCCTTGCGCTGGCTCTGGGAATACTCCTTTTATCGGGATTGCCGCTGCGCTGGCCGCGGGTTTCGATCCCGCTCGGCGCGTTTCTCGGCTGGGTTCTGATCGCGCTCGCCTTTTCGCCCGATCCGCGTCAGGGCCTGGCGCAGGTGCGGAAGATGCTCGTGTTCGCGATGCTGCTGATCGTTTACTCATCGGTGCGGCGGATTGCGGAGGCGAAGTGGCTGGTGCTCGCGTGGATCGGGGCCGGGACATTCACGGCGGGGAAGGGGCTGTTGCAGTACGCGGCCGACGTGGCGGGAGCGCGGGCGAGCCACAGGAACTTCTACGACTACTACATCGCCGACCGCATCCGCGGCTTCATGAGCCACTGGATGACGTTCTCGGGCCAGGAACTGTACGTTTTGCTGCTGGCCGCGGCGTTTCTGCTCTTTGCAGGGCGAAGCCCTCGTCTGCGCTGGCCCGTTCTCGCGTGCTCGCTTGTGGTCGGGCTGGCGCTGGTTCTGAGCGATACGCGTTCGATCTGGGCTGCCGCGGTGACGGGGCTGTTTTATCTGCTCTGGGTGTGGGACAAACGCGCCGCGATTGCGATGCCGGTGATCCTCGCGCTCGGCGTGCTGGCCGCGCCGGCCGAGGTGAAGCAGCGCGTTCACTCGATCACCAGTCCGACGAAAATCACCGATTCGAACGAGCACCGCCGCATTGTGTTTCGCACCGGCTGGGAGATGATCAAGGCGCATCCGCTGGTGGGCGTGGGACCGGAGATGATCCGCAAGCCGGAGGTGTTCCACGCGTATCTGCCCAAGGACATCCCGCTGCCGCTTCCGGACGGTTTTTACGAGCATCTGCACAATATCTATATCCACTACGCGGCCGAGTGCGGCATTCCGGCGACAGTGGCGCTCGTTGCCGCGTTCGGTCTGGCGCTGTGGGATTTCCGGCGCGCCATCGTGGCGCTGCCGCCCGGTCCTTCCGACCGGCGGTTTCTGCTGCACGGCGCGATTGCCTGCATCCTCGGGACGATGGTGGCGGGGATGCTCGAGAAGAACCTGGGCGACACCGAGGTGCTGACGATGTACCTCGTCATTCTGTGTCTCGGCTATCTGGCGGTGAAACCCGCTGATATAATTGATATTTCCAATCCCTGAATAACCTGGAGTTTTAATCAAGAATGCTGACCTCGACCCAACTGCGCCCTGGAATGGTGATCAAGTTCAACAACGAACTGTACACCGTTTTCAGCATGACCCACCGCACGCCCGGCAACCTTCGCGGCTTCGTGCAGGTGAGAATGCGCAACCTGCGCAGCGGATCCATGATCGAGCACCGGTTCTCTTCGGAAGACAAGGTC
>DASPQQ010000407.1:0-5016 GCA_035624885.1 Bryobacteraceae bacterium
CCCAAGGTGCTGTTTCTGGATGAGCCGTTCGAGGCGATCGACCCGGTGACGTCGAAGATCATGCGGGATCTGCTGATGCGACTTGCGGGACGCGGCGTGACCGTGTTCCTGACTTCCCACATTCTGCACGTGGTGGAGCGGATTGCCAGTCAGTTCGTGATGATCCGCGCCGGAAAAGTGGTGTGGAATTCGCCGGCTTCGGCACTGCCGAGGGCACTCGAAGAGCTGTATTTCGATCTGGCGGAATCGCCTGTCGAAGAGCCGCTCGAGTGGCTTGGAGCCGCGCGGTCTTGATCCTTGCGATTCTGGGCGCGCTGTGGAAGGTGATCCGGCGCGATGCGAAATCGCTGGGGTCGTTTTCGAGCAACAACTTTTTCGTGGTGGCCGTGGCGGCGCTGTTTCTGGGCGATCCGGGAGCTTTCCTTTCGCTCAACGTGGTGATCGCGGTGGTGCTGTTTTTCCCGCTGAGCACGGACCCGCTGCGGAAGATTCCCGCGTCGCGCATGGCGCTCTGGCCTTTATCGGACCGGCAGAGGCAGGTGCTGCGGGTGCTGACGCCGTGGCTGAATCCGATTACGTGGCTGCTCGGCGGTCTCGCGTTGTGGAAGAGCGTGGGGATCAGCGTGTGGCTGATGGTTCTGGGTCTGTTTGTGCTGGCGTTTCTGGTGCCTGCCATCCCGCGCGGGCAGCGCAAAGGGCTGCTGCTGCGGCTGCCGAACATTCCCGGGCCTTTGAATCAGCTTGTCCGCAAGAACGTTCGCGAAATGGTTTCGACGCTCGATTTCTACAGCGCGCTCGTGTGGAGCGCGGCGGCGGGATTGCTGCGCCTCGCGGGCAAGCTGCCGGCCGCGGCTTATCTGCCGATCACCATGATCGTGCTGCTGGCGCTTTCGACGAACGCGCTGAGTCTGTTCGGCCTCGACGGCCGCGGCGGCATGACGCGGTACCGCCTGCTGCCATTGCCCGGCTGGCAGATTCTGATCGCGAAGGATGCGGCGTTTCTCGTGACGATCGTGATTCTCACGGCTCCACTCGCGCCGCTGGCGGGATTGGGCGGAGCGCTGGTGGCCCTGGCGGTCGGGCACTACGATTCGGTAACGCGGTGGCATACCGAAGTCCGCTGGCGGTTTTCAACTTCGGCTTCGCTGCAGGGCAGCATCGTGCAGATTCTCGCGATGATCGCGTCGGGCGCATCGGTGGTGAACTTCAGCAGGTTCATGCTGATTCCGTGCATCGCGCTCTACTGCGCCTCGACATGGTGGTACGGGCAGGAACTGGACAAAGTCCGGGCCTGAGCGCTTGGCGTACCTGCGTTTCTTCTGATATCCTCCCAGCAATATGAAGGCGATAAAGGCTGCCGTTTTGCTCGCGATTCTTGCCGCTGGGCTGCAGGCGCAGGGGCACAAGTATTACCTCGAACAGGGCCGGTCGATGGTGGTGAGCCGCGGCGGCATTGTGGCGGCGAGCCAGGTGCTGGCGTCGCAGGCCGGGGCGACGATCCTCGACAAGGGCGGCAGCGCGATCGACGCGGCGATCGCGGCGAACGCCGTGCTGGGCGTCACCGAGCCGATGATGAACGGCGTGGGCGGCGATCTGCTGGCCATCATCTGGGACGCGAAGGCGAAGAAGCTCTATGGGCTGAATTCCTCGGGGTGGTCGCCGAAAGGGCTGACGATTCCGGTGCTGGCGCAAAAGGGCGTGAAGGGCCGCCCGCCGATCCACAGCATTCACCTCGTGACGGTGCCGGGCGCGGTTGCGGGCTGGGACGCGCTGCGCACAAAGTTCGGCAAGCTGCCGATGAAGGATCTGCTCGCGCCCGCGATTTATTACGCCGATGAGGGCGTGCCCATCGCGGAACGGTCGGCGTCACTGTGGGCGACCGATGGCGCGAGGCTCACGGATCTCAAGGAGTTCATGCGCGTGTTCATGCCGGCCGGGAAGGCGCCGGTGCCGGGCCAGATCTGGCAGAACAGGGAATACGCGGCCACGCTGCGGCTGATCGCCGAGCATGGGCGCGACGGGTTCTATAAGGGTGCAACGGCCGAGAAGCTCCTGAAATTTTCGACGGAAATGGGCGGCACCATGGTGGCCGAGGATCTGGAGAAGTTCGAGCCCGAATGGGTGGAACCGATTTCGGCCACGTATCACGGCTGGACCGTGTACGAACTGCCGCCGACCGGCCAGGGCATCGCGGCGCTCAACATGCTCAACATCATGGAGCAGTTCCCGATCGCGCAGTATGGGCAGAACAGCGCCAGGGCCCTGCATGTGGAGATCGAGGCGAAGAAGCTGGCCTATGCGGATCTGACGAAGTTCGTGGGCGATCCGCGGTTCGCGCAGCTGCCGGTGAAGGAAATGCTTTCGAAAGAGCTGGCGGTGAAGCGCGCGGCCATGATCGACGAGAACAAGGCGAGCTGCAAGGTGATGCCTTCGGATCTGCTGACGAAGCTGAAGGAAGTCGGCAACGATACGACTTATCTCACGGTGGTCGACAAGGACGGCAACATCATTTCGCTGATTCAGAGCCTCTACGCGGAGTTCGGCACCGGGCTCGTCGTGCCGGGCACCGGCATGATCCTGCACAATCGCGGCGGGCTGTTCGATTTCGAGCCGGGCAACGTGAATTCGCTCGCCGGACGCAAGCGGCCGCAGACGACGATTATTCCGGCGTTCATGGAGAAGGGCGATACGAAGGTCGGGTTCGGGATCATGGGCGGCTATAACCAGGCGCAGGCCCATGCGCAGTTCGTTTCGAACGTGGCGGATTTCGGATTCAACATTCAGGCGGCGATGGAAGCTCCGCGGTTTACCAAGGGCTCGTTCGATGGCTGCGATGTGTCGATTGAATCGCGCATTCCGGAAGCTACGCGAAATGAACTCAAGGCGCGTGGACATGACTTGCGCCTGGTGGAAGCGTTTTCAGAGAGCATGGGACGCGGCAACGTCGTGATGGTGGACGGGAACGGCGTGAAGTTCGCCGCTTCCGATCCGCGCGCGGACGGGGCTGCGATTCCGCAGTCGCCTTCGATTCGTTAAATCGATGAGATTCGAATGCCAGCCAGGCTGCACGGCCTGCTGCGAACAGCAGGGGTTCGTGTATCTGACCGAGGAAGATATTACCCGGCTGGCTGCGTACGTGAGGTTAACGCGGATGGCTTTCGAAGCCCGCTACGTTTACCGGACGAAGAATCAGCGGCGGCTGCGCGTGCCGAGACATGCGCAGTGCGAGTTTCTGAAGGAAGGCGGTTGTTCGGTGCATCCTGCGAAACCGCTGCAGTGCCAGGCGTTTCCTTTCTGGCCCGAGCTATTGAACAAGCGGGCCTGGGAGAAGACCGGCAAATGGTGTCCCGGGATCGGAAAGGGCAAGCTGATCAATATTCAGATGGCTCGGGAAACGGCGGCGGAGATGAAGGAGGGATTGCCGGAGTTGTACTAGCGGCTACAGGTCCTCGGGGCGCAGTCCGGTATGTTTCGCAATTTCCGCAAGCATAACCGGGCCGATTTCTTCTTTGTCATGCCAGGCAAAGCGATATTGGCGCCAGCCTTCACGGCGAAGTGTTCGATGGGATCCTGATGTGCGGACGACTTGCCAGCCGATCCGTTCCAGCGCAGCGAGCACCCGCCGCGCCTTCGTTGCGGGCCATTGACTCACGCAGCGACGGAGAACTGCAGGTGGTCCGCAATCGGCGCCAGTTCGCCGTGTTCGATCTCTTCGGCAATGACGCGCAGAGCGAGCGCCTTTGCCTTCTTTTCCGCTTCCTCGGGTGTAGCGCCGTATACGCTGACGCCCGGCAGCTCGGGAACGTCCCCGATCCAGCGGCCATCCTCTTCCCGAAGCAGGCGGATCGTGAGTTGCATAGCTTTATGCTAACCGAAGCGCGGCGAACGCCGCGTGTCCCTCAGATTTTCACCTGATTCGGCGCGGTGAAGGTTTCGTCTTCCACGTTGCCCGTATTCCGCGTTTCGGCGGGTTCGAAGAGGATCACTTCCGCCTCTTCGTCGGCGGCGGTACGGTGTTCGATGCCTCTCGGCACAACGACCAGTTCTCCAGGGCCGAGTTCCACAATCCGATCCCGGAACTCGACGCGGAAGCGGCCTTTCCAGACCAGGAACAGCTCATCTTCGTTGTCGTGATGGTGCCACGGGAAGACTCCCTGCACCTTGACGATGCGGACTTCCTGCCCGTTCAGCGAAGCAATGACTTTGGGGCGCCAGTGCTCGGTGAAGCAGGAGAATTTTTCGTCGAGGCTAATCGCGGTCATGCGCGAGTATCGTAACCCAAACCGGCGAGGCCGGCGAGGATCTGGTTGCGCAGACCGGTGATGTCGTCCGTGGTGAGAGTGCGGGCGGCGTGGGCGGCGGTGACGCGGAACGTCGCGCTCTTGCGGCCTTCGGGTATCGGCGGGCCCTGATATTCGCGCACATACTCGACGGCTTCCACAAGTTCGCCGCCAAACAGAACGATGTGCCGCTGAAGATCGGCGGCGAGGTCGCGCGCGCTGGCGATGATCGAGAGATCGAAGGCGGTGCCAGGGAAGCGGCGGACAGGCTTATACGCAGCAGTCGCGGGCGTGAGACCACGAAGGAGCGTGAGATCGAGATCAAGAACCGCTGCCCGGCCGGCTTCGATGAGCGCGGGATGCAGTTCGCTGAGCCGTCCGATGGTGACCCCGTTCCAGACGATGGCGGCGCAGCGGGCAGGGTGCTCCCAGGCTTGCGGCGCGGTGGAGAGAACTTCGAGGCCCGGCGCGAGACATTCGCCGGCGCGCTTGAGTTCGAGCAGCGCGGCCCGGCCATCTTCGTGTCTGGTGAAGATGGCGGCCATCAGGTGGCTGCGTTCGGCCGGTCCCTTATGGATCTCGCGGCCCGCTTCGAAGAGGCGGAATTCGTCGAAGTGTTTGGCGTTTTCAACGATGTTGCGCCAGATGCCGGGGAGGAGCGACGTGCGCAGAAGTTCCTGGCCGGCGGCGATGGGGTTCAGGACGCGGATGTGATCTTCGGGCGCGAAACCGAAAC
>DASPQQ010000408.1:0-15340 GCA_035624885.1 Bryobacteraceae bacterium
AACTGGCTGCGAGCATAAGAGCTTCCACTTCCGAGCCCTCGCCGCCGCGCTCCACGAAACGAAACCCCGCGGGCGTCTTTTCGAGAACGCTGAAATTCGTCGCCGGGGGATCTTCCCGCCACGTTCGTCCGACGATCCACCATCCATCCGGCTTCAGGCTCCGCCAGACGGCGTGGCCGCCTTCGAGCAGCCGCGGCTCCTTGAAGTATGCAAGGTTGTAGATGTTCATCGTGCGGATGACATCGGCGGGCACGGCGAGACTCTCGAACACCGAGTGGCGAACGATGGAGAACCGCGGGTCGCGCTGCGCGAGCAGAACCGCTTTGGGATGAACGACCGGCAGTTTCCGCACCGTGAATCCCGGCAACACCAGTTCCGTCTCATCGGAATCGAGCCACGCTTCCGGAATCTGCGTCATGGGCGCAAGAGCGGCAAACTTGCGCCGCGCGCGCTCGACCAGCATCCGGCTGATCGCGTCATTCGCGGGCTGCGGAGCATTGAGGTCGGCCACGAACGGAGCCGAGCAGTACTGCAGCAATCCGCCATCCCGCTCGACGATGAACGTCGTTCCATTCGGAAGCGCGATCTCGAGGAAGAACAGGGTCAGATCGGAAGCCGTAAAGACCGCGTTGGGAAAGAACTCGAACAGCGAAGCCGCCCACTCCGCGGAAGTGAGGCAATCCGATGCCGCCCAGTCGTGAATCGCGAGCGCCGCGTCTTTTGGATAGCGGCCGGCGAGGAGCCGGTTGAGGAACGGATCGACGTTGCGGAAGCGGCCCTGGAACGTGGTGCGGTAGATGCCGGCATTCAGCCGCAGCCCGAGCATGATGGCTTCGAAGGCATCCACGCGGCCGGCGCGCAGCAACTGCAACGAGAGCCGGCCGCCGGTCAGCATCCGCCGCAGCCGGTCCTGCGGACGCGGCGACTCGGGTCGATAGTCTTCCGGGCGAAGGATTCCGAGACTGAACATGCCGGGGGAAGCGATTCTTTATGATAGTTGGGCATGCCCCCGGTCGACGTCCTGCTGATGATCTACGCGCTGGGGGACGGAGGCAGCGAACGGCAGCTGGCCAACACCGCGCTTTCGCTCGATCGTTCGCGCTTCAACCCCCACGTCGCGAGCGTGCGGGAAGGATTTCAGGCCGATGCGCTGCGCCGCGCCGGCATTCCCGTCATTCACATGCCCCTGCGGTCGTTTGTCAGCCCGTCCGCGGTGCGGGTGGCGCGGCAGATTCGCTCTTATATCCGGGAGAACCGCATCCGGCTGGTGCATCCGTTCGACTTCACGCTGGGCCTGCTCGCCATACCGGTCGCGAAAACCTGCCCCGGAGTGGCCGCGCTCTCGAGCCAGCGCTGTTATATGGATCTGGTGCCGCGGAAATACCGGCGTCCGCTGCTGGTGGCGCATCGACTGGCGGACGGTCTCGTCGTCAACAGTGAAGAACTGCGCCGCGATCTGGTGGAACGCTACTCGTATCCGGCGTCGCGCATTCACGTCTGCCACAACGGCCTCGATACGGAGCGCTTTTCCGCGGCCGGCAGGAAGCGCGGCGGGGATCTCGTGATCGGCACCGCCTGCGTCCTTCGGCCGGAGAAAAACGTCGGGCACCTGCTCGAAGCCTTCGCCCGTGTACGGGCCATGCGGCCGGGGATGAAGCTGCTGATCGTTGGCAGCGGCCCGGAGCGGGAGAGCCTCGTGGCGAAGAGCGAAGCTCTCGGTCTCGCTGACATCTGCACGTTTCAGCCGACCACTGCGGATGTCCCTGCGGTGATACGGGAGATCGATATCTTCGTTCATCCCTCTCTGACCGAGGGACTGCCCAATGCCGTCATGGAGGCGATGGCATGCGAATGCGCGGTGGTGGCAAGCCGGGTGGGCGGTTGTCCGGAATTGATCGAGGACGGCAAAACCGGTCTCCTCACCGAACCGGGCGACATCGAAAGTCTCACCGCGAGCCTGGCCTCCGTTGTCGCCAATGACCAGCTGCGGGAAAGCCTTGCCGGCGCGGGCGCCCGAAGCATGCAGAGCTTTTCGCTCGCGCGCTCGGCCGCCCGCATGCAGGAAATCTATGAGCGCGTTCTAACGGGCTCTGGCCTCAACCCAGAGGCTGCGCGCGGGTAACACCAGAATCTTCAGCGCGGCAACCGCGGAAAAGATCAGCACGGCGAAGGCCCGCGCCGGTCCGGTGATCCGTTTGACGGCCGAACCGTGCGGGAACAGGCCATCGGCGAGCGCGATGAGCCAGAAGAGAAGCTGCGGCAGGGCCAGCAGCTTCCACGCGCCCGGCAGAGCCAGCGAGGAACCGAGCGCCGCCAGCAGCAGCCAGGGCAACAGCAGCCTGCCGATCTTCGAACTCAGGTAGTGGATGCGCATCCGGTTCCTGCGGCTGAAAAGCCCAGGCAGCAGCACGAGCAGCTGCAGATTTCCCGCCTGAGTCCGCACCTTGCGCCGGAATTCCGAGGAGAGCAATGTGGGCTCATCGATGGCGATCGCCTTCTCCTCGAGCGCCAGCCGATAGCCCGCGAGATGAATGGACATGGGCAGGTACATGTCGTCGAGCAGGCAATCGGGCGGGATCGGGACATACAGGCGGCGGCGCACCAGATAGACCGGGCCGGTGGCGCCCAGCATGGAATCGAGCTTCGCCATATTGTTGCGGATGGAGTTTTCGTAGCGCCAGTAGAGGCCCGTGCTTTCCTCTTCCACCGTGGTTCCGCGCTGAATCTTCAGATTGCCGCTGACCACCCCGACAGACGGATCGGCCATGCAGGCCACCAGATGGCGGAGGCACTCGCGGTCGAGGACCTGGCGGACGTCGGTGAGAAACAGCAGATCGCCGGTGGCGTGAGGAACGGCCGCGTTCAGCGCCGCCGGCTTGCCGCCGGGCGGCACCACGATGAGCCGGACACCCTGATCCGCAAATGAGCGCGCGATCTCCTCGGTGCGGTCGGTCGAGCCGTCGGAAACAATGATGATTTCCACCATTTCCCGCGGGTAGTCGAGAGACAGAACCGACTCGATCTTGCGGCGCAGCCAGCGCTCGCCATTGCGCACCGCGATGATGACGGAAACGGTTTGCGGCACGTCCTGCTTCCGCACCGGACGGCCGAAGAAACGCACCGCAATCGCCAGCAGAAGCGGGTAAACGGCGAGCACGTAGAGGATCATCAACGCGCTGATAATGAAGATGATCGCCGCCAGACTCATGCCTGCGCCACGTGCTTAGTATGGCATCGCGTTAGAGTAAGGCTTGTGTCTCTGGCAGGCGGGATACGGAGTATCCCTTTGATGTTACGGGGTATCGCTTTCGATCTGGACGGGGTACTGATCCACTCGACCGGCTGCCATCGCAGCGCCTTCGAGGAGGTTCTGCTGCCTTTCGGTATCCGTGATTTCGATTATTCGCAGTATGCCGGATGGCGGACGCCGGACGTGATTCGGGCGGAGTTGCGGCGGTGCGGAGTCGCGGCGGACGAAGCAGCGGTCCGCGCCGCGGCTGACCGCAAGACAAAGCTGGCGCGGCAGATGCTGGTCGAGCGAAATCCCGTCGCGGACGATTGCCGCAGCGTACTCGAGCGTCTGGCTGCGAAATACCGGCTGGCGCTGGCCAGCTCGGGCTCGCATGGCAGCGTGCACTCGTTTCTTGAGGTCAACGGGTTCGGGAGCCTGTTTCAATCCGTGCTGAGCGGTGAGGACGTGACGCACGCCAAACCCGATCCCGAGATCTACGAGAAGAGCTTCGCCGCGCTGGGGCTCGAGCCGGCTTCCTGCATCGTGGTCGAAGATGCGGTGTCGGGGATCGAAGCGGCCCGCCGGGCCGGTGCGGATTCGATCGGCGTGGTTGGCACGTGCTCGGCGGAAACGCTGCGGGAAGCGGGCGCCGCGCACGTGGTGGCCCGCCTGAGCGAAGTTCCGGATCTGGTGGATTCGCTATGAACGTGCTCACCGCGGAGAACTGGGAGCAGTACGCGGCGCCGGCCATCGATCCGGCGCAATGGACCGCGATCATTCCGGCCGCGGGAAAAGGTTCGCGGCTGGGATTCGAGCGGCCGAAGATCCTCTTTCCCGTGGGCGGCAGAATGATCGTCGAGTGGCTGCTCGATTTTCTGCTGCCGAACTGCACGAGCATTGTGTTTGTTCTGTCTCCCCATGGGCGCCCGGCTGTCGAAGAGGAACTGCGGCGCCTGATCCCCGGGCGTTATCGCATCGCCATCCAGGAAGTCCCGACGGGGATGGGCGATGCCGTCGAACTGGGGCTCGACGGCGTGTACACTCGGCACGTGGCGATTGTGTGGGGCGATCAGGTGGCGCTGCGGCGAAGCTCGGTGGATGCCTGTCTGCGCGTGCATGCGGGGCCGCTCGCACCGGATCTCACCTGTCCGACGGTGATGCGATCCGCGCCTTATATCCACGTGGAACGCGACGCGGAGGGCAGAATCAGCGGTTTGCTGCAGAAGCGCGAGGGAGACCGGATGCCCGCCGAAGGCGAGAGCGATACCGGCTTCTTCTGCTTCCGCACGGCGCGGCTCAAAGAGCTTCTCGCGCGGCTGCGCGCGACGAGCGGCCGCGGCCATGCCACCGGCGAATTCAACTTCCTGCCGATCATTCCGCTCGCCGCGCGGGAAGGGGTCGTCGTCACGCCGAGAATCATGACCCTCGAAGAGACCATCGGCATCAACTCAAAAGAGGACGCGGCGCTGCTGGAACCGCTGCTCCTGAAACGCCGTCCAATCGAACTTGCCTGACATGCCCGTTTTGTCGATCGTCATCCCCGCGTACAACGAAGAAGCCTTCATCGGAAAGCTTCTCGAGCGGATTCTTGCGGTGCCGACGGAGAAGCTCGGGTTTCAGAAGGAGCTGGTTGTCGTCAACGACGGATCGAAGGACAGGACCGAGGAAATCGCGCGCGGATTCGCCTCCGTCCGGGTCTTCACGCAGGTGCCGAACCAGGGCAAAGGCGCGGCCGTGCAGCGCGGCATCCGCGAGGCAACCGGCGATTACATTCTGATCCAGGACGCGGACCTCGAATACAACCCGGACGATTACCTCACGCTGCTTGGCGCCCTCGCCGCCAATACCGTCGTCTACGGCAGCCGCACCCTCGGGCAGCGCCGGAAGCAGAAGGGCTTTACGCTCTTTCCCGGCCGGCACCCGCAACAGGGTCTGGGCCCATGGGTTGCCGGCGTGGCACTGACGCTCTGGACGTTCCTGATGTACGGGCGCTGGATCACCGACACACTGACCGCCTACAAACTTTACCCGGCGAAACCCGTGAAGGAAATGAAGCTGAAGACCCACGGGTTCGAGACCGACCACGAGATCACGGCGCGCTTCATCCGCGCGGGTTACAGGATCATCGAGGTGCCCATCGACTATATTCCGCGCTCGAAGGAAGAGGGCAAGAAGATCAAGGCGACCGACGGTCTGATTGCCGTCTGGACCCTGCTGCGCTTCCGCTTTGTGCGCTGATCCTTACGGACCTGTCGAAACGCTGCTCCCGATCTTGCGCGTGAGATCGACAGAGTAGTGGACCGGCACACCGGTGACGTCTTTGCGGTAGCGATAGATTTCGATGGTGTGGGTCTGCCCGAGGCCCTCCAGAGTGCGCACCGAATGATAGATCCGCTGCCACTCGTCGGGATCGCCGTCGAGCGCGGCCTTGAGCTGCGCGTGATGCGGATAAGAGATCTTCGCCGCTGTGGTGTGGAGGATAACGAAAGCCACGGGAATATCCGCGAGCGCTTTGCGGACCTCGTCCCCGGTCGTGAAGTTCCGCTCGAACTCCGGCTGGCCCACCGGCGCGGCGATGTTGTGCGACAGCAGCTTGTTTCCGCGAATCAGGTACGTACCGTCGTTGCGGGTACGCTCGGCCCATTCGGCAATCAGCGCGGCTTCGTCGTCGGCCCATTGCGGACTCGATGAAATCAGCACCGCGGTGCCGCGCGAATCGGCGCGTGAGATCAGTGCTTCGACGGCTGGTCCGAGACCGGGCGCGTAGAGCGGGATTAGAGTGAAGCCGGTGAAGAAGAAGAGCAGCAGCACGGCCGCACTCATGGCGGGACGCGCGTAACGGAAATCCGGCAACATGCGGGCCATCGCGTCCGCGCCCGCCACCGCGAACAGGCACATCACCGGCATGATCTGGTAAATCTTCCGCGGTTCGATGCTGGAGGGCACGCCGACGTGAAACAGAACAATCACCGCGGCGTAGATCGCCATCGCGGTCCAGAATGGTTCGCGCCGCCGCAGCGAGAGAAGCGCTCCGCAGAGCGCCAGCGCGGCCAGAGGCCAGCCGACGGTGTGCGCAACGAACCCGAGATGGATGCCGAGAGAGAGCCATTCGTAGGCCCAGCCGGGAAACGAGCGCGTATCCCAGCCCTGGCTGACGATATGCATGGTCACGAGCGTATAGGGAACGCAGAGAATGCCGATCAGGGCGACGCTGATCCAGAGCGAAGCGTCGCGCAGCAGCCGCAGCTTCCGCGTGGCCAGCAGGATGAGCGGCGCCGAGAGCGGGACCACCCAGGCGTTGCCTTTGATCATGACCGCCGCGAATGTCCAGAGCGCGAAGGCGACGGCGTCCCGGCGGCGGGCGGAATCGAGATAACGGGCCAGCGCGGCCACGGCCAGAAAGCTGGTTGCGGCGAGGGGAATCTCCGCCATCACCATGGCGGTCTGTTCCTGGGTGAGCGGCGCGGCGATCAGCAGCAGAGCCGCAACGGCGCCGAGCCAGGGCCCGAAGTACTCCGTTGCGGCGCGATAGACCAGATAAGCCAGCCACGCCGTGAGAACGATCATGCCCCACATCATGGAGACCCGCGAAACGCCGAAAACGAAACCCCACGCGGCCTGCATCAGCGAAAAACCGGGCGGCCACTGGCCCAGTGCGATCTTCGGCAGGTGCAGGTAATACTGCTGCGCATACTGCATGGGGCGCGACCAGTGGCCGGAGGCGGTGAAGTCCTGGACGAACAGGCCGGTCAGGTAGTGCATGCCCTCGTCCTGATACCTTCCGAATTCGGTCTGGAAGATACCGGAGCGCCACGAAAGCGCCAGACAGAAGAGAAAGCAGCCCCCGAATTCCGGCGCGCGCCTGACGAATCGCGGGTGCGAAGAGGAGCTCATGCGGGAGCTTAAGCCCGCCACTGCGGTCTGGCAAACGCGGGCGCCGGATAGCGAACGGGCTTTGGCGCGACTCGCCGGGGAACGGCCGGCTGCGGCGCCTCAGCCTCGCGAACAAAGGCCCTTGCCTCGCGCTGCACGGCGAAAAAGTTGGCCGCGCTCAAACCGATCACCGCGCAGACCGGAGGGGCGTAGGCGTTGTTGCTGAATGCCGTACAAACCCCAAACGCCAGGATCATCATCAACAAAGCAAGGCTCTGGGCTGAGGCGGGCAGAAGCTGCGGCACATTGCGGCAGATCCTGTAAGACCGGTAGTTCATTTTGATCGTCATGATGATGACGGCAATGTACAGGATCGCTGCCGGAAACCCATTCTCCCCTGCCACTTCCAGATAGGTGTTGTGGGCGCCCTGCCAGCCGGACTTCCTGCCCGTCAGGCCGCGAATCATGTCGTCAATGGCATCTTCCAGATTCATCGCGCCAACCCCCAGGATGGGATGGCGCAACGCAAGCTCGAAGGCGCGTTTCTGCAGTTCGGTGCGGGCTGCCTGCGAATCGATCGCCTGGCTCAGCTCCTCGCTGTTGACGGACCGCGGGCCTGCTGTATCGGAGACGATGAGCGTCATCCGCTTGAGCGTGGTGGATGGAACCGCGGTTGCGATGACAGCGCCGCCGACGGGAATCAGAATCATCAGAAGCATCTTCACGCGCTTTGAAACGAGCAGGAAGAGCATCAGCAGCAGCGCGACCAGGGTGATGAGGCACGCCCGCGAACCGGTCCGCAGAATCTCGATCACGAACACGGGCAGTGCCAGCACTGCCAGCGTGCGCGAGATCGTCGACTTGAACGCCACGAGAGCGCCCATGGCAAGCAGAATCGCGAGGCCGAGGTCGTTCGGATTGGAAAAATCCGTATCCGGAATCACAAGCCGCCCCTCTTTCATTTCCCCGAACTGCAGGCAAAGCGCCACCAGCAAAAAAGAGCCGCAGCCAATCCACGAGAGCGCGTGGCGGACCTGTCTGGTATTCAGCGCGATGGCGCAGGCGTAGAACGGAAATATGTGAAACCGGGAAGCGTAGGTCAGAATGTAGGGGACGCTTCGGCCCGGGTAAATGCCAAGCAGCGCTGCCGCGATGAACAGGACGATCACCGCCATCCACGGCCTGGCCACATTGGCGCGCCAGAAGGCGCCGATGCGTCCGGTGGTCAGCAGCACCAGCGTCAGGATCGCGTCGGCGATCCACACCACGGGAATATGAGCGTGAAGGTAAACGATCAGCAGTTCGGCGATCGGAACGACAAATGTGAGCGAATAAAAGCCCAGCAAGACGGTTGAAGGACCGATCTTGCCGCCGGCATCAACCGCCACGGACGCGCCGGCCGCGATGCCGGCAGGCGCCTGTGTCCGGAACTGGGTATTGCCACCGAAGCCCCTCATCGCCGGTGGGGTGGACGGACGTGGCTTCAGCATGCTTCAGACTCAAGTATAAAACGCGGCGGAAAAGGGCCCGTACCACCGGACTGACCGCGGCTCTATGCGGCTGGACGGACGCGCGGACGCTGATTTCGCCACGTGAACACGGCAGTGACTCCGTAGTTCCAGACCGAGCCGATGGCTGTCCCGATCAGGCCCGCCGCATACCAGGCCCATCCTCCCGCGGCGAGAAAATCCGCCACCCGGATGTTCACGAACGCACCGATCGAGCAGGCGAGACAAAACGAGACCAGGCCTCCAAACAACCGGATCCCGCGCAGTCTCCTGTCGCGGTAAGTGATCAGGTTGTTGAGCAGAAAGTTCATGACCATGATGACGAAGGTCGCAAGCGTCTGGGCTTCGGCGAAGGAACCGCCCAGAGAATGCAGTCCCGCATAAAGAACACCGAGGTGGATCAGGGCGCCGAAGGACCCGACCATGCCGAAGATGATGAACCGGACCGGCACGTGGTCGCCCACGAGCTTGGCGAGCAGTAACTGAAGATATTCGAGACCGACGAGGATGTCGAGTTTGCTTTCGCCGTGCTCTCTTCTGCCGAAGCGGTAGGGAACCTCGCCGATCCGCACGGGGCGCGGAGAAGAAGCGATGAGATCGAGCAGTATCTTGAACCCGATGCCGGAGAGAGAATGGGCGACATCGTCCAGGTAGGTTCGGGTGAGCATGAAGAAGCCGCTCATCGGGTCGCTCAGCCGGTGGTGGCTCACCAGACTGCTCAGGAAACGGCCGGAATCGCTGAGGCGAACGCGGCCGGCGGAAAACTCGCCCATGCTGCCGCCCTGGGTGTTGCGGGTCGCGATCACGACATCGAGGTTCCCGGCCCTGAGCCTTTGCAGCATCGCGGGAAGGATCTTTTCATCGTGCTGCAGATCCGCGTCCATGACGGCGATGAAGGGCGCGACGGTCGCCAGCATGCCTTCGATGCATGCCGAGGCCAGACCGCGGCGGCCGATGCGCTCGACGAGGCGCACTCGCGGATTCTCCAGCGCGAACGGGCGCACCTCGTCCGCGGTGCCGTCGGGTGAATCGTCATCGACGAAGATCACTTCGTACTCGATGCCCTCGAGAGCCGCTCGAAGCCGCTCGAGAACGATGGGAACATTCCGGCGCTCGTTGAAGGTGGGGAGTACAACCGCCAGCTCGAGAGGTTTCATGGGCTCAGGCCGGCAGCCTGTCCGGTGAAATGCCTTTGAAGCCGACGACGTTGGTATACCGCCGCCCCGGGAATCGCCGGATCAGATCGCCGGGATCGGTGACGGGAATCAGTCGCGCACCGGAAGTCAGTTCGTAAAGGTTCAATCCGAGTTCGCGTAACCCGGAGAGATACATCGAGGGGTCGGAGCCGGCTTGCCGCAGTCCATCCGGCCAGAATTCCGACAGCAGGATCAGCTCCCGCGAGTTCGCGATTGTGTCTCGCATGCCGGCGAGAACGTGCGCCTCGTATCCCTGTACGTCCATCTTGATCAGATTCACTTCCGAAAGCGCCATGCCGGCGAGGATGTCATCCACTCTTTCCACCCGGACCTCGCACAAACCGCTGGACAGTTCGTTGGCATAGAGGCGATTATCGCCCCGATTGTCGGCCGAGGTATGCAGTGTCATGGTTCCGGCGTGATCCGATGCGGCTTTCTGAACCGCCGTCGCGATCGCGCCCTGGTTGGCCGCGATCGTCTTCCGCAGGTAGCGGAAGTTCTCGGGATCGGGTTCGAGCGCCACGATCCTTCCCTCGCCGCGCATGCGGGCGAGAGCGAGTGCCGTGTAATAGCCGACGTTGGCTCCAATATCCAGAAAGGTGAGCCCGGGGCGGCAGACACTCAGAAAGAATCGGGTCTCGGGCAATTCGTATGCACCGAAGGTGAGCGCACCGGATACTACCGGATCGTTCGGGTTCAGCACGATCGTGGCGCCGTGCCGCTGCAAAGTCCGGGGCAGGATGGCCCGGATGGCCGCATTCGCCAGTTTTCTGAGCGGCGCCGGTTTGAGCAGCGACGTATAGACGAACTCGAGCGGGGTCATTGATCTGGCGCGGCCGATACGTCCAGTTTTTTCAGAACCACGGCCGGATTCCCGCCAGCGATGACAAAGGACGGAATGTCATTCGTGACCAGGGAGTTGGCCGCGATGGTGGATCCCTGTCCGATGGTGACGCCTTTAAGGACAATGCACTGCACCGTGATCCAGACGTTCTCACCGATCCGGACCGGCCGCGACTTCACCCAGGCCGGATCGTTCCTGTGCAGGGGATGGACGCTGTGATAGTCATAGTCCGTGATGCGGCATTCAGCGAGAATGGAGCGTGCGCCGACGTCGATGCGTTCCCTGCAGCCGAATCGCGTGCCGTTGAGAAATGTCCTGTCGCCGATGGTGATGACCGCTTCGGGCGAGTGGGTGTAGGGAGTCACGAGCATCCCGATCTCCACGTTGTCGCCAATAATCACCCGGCCCGGCCCGCGGATCTTCAGCCGCCCGTAGAGCAGCAGGCTTCGCCCGATCTTCACTCTGGGGCGAAACAGCCTGCACCAGATGGTGAGAACCTGTCCGCGAACGCGGCATTTTACGGCCTCCCAGGCGGCAGCAGGATTTTTGAGGGCGCGAAGAACGCTGCTTTCCCAGCCTCGCACGTTTGAAGTATACACAAAGAGGTCAGTTGGCGATCCTGGGCAGTTCAAGGACCTCGATGCTGGCGGATTCGTATAGGATCGGGCCGGGCCGGAAGCTTTTCGGATCCACTCCGGTATAGGACTGTTCGAAAGCCTGGGCGAGAGAGTCGGCCAACCGGGCTGGTTTGTCGACGAAGACAATGACGCGATCGATCGTGGTTCGTCCGCTCACGCCCCATAGAGATTCGGGAACCCCGTGGCGCGCCAGATAGTAGCGGACGGGATAAGAAGCAGGGAGGGTGGAAATGATCAGATCGCCCGGACGTATCTGACCAGCCATGTGAGCTGCCGCTGGCGCAGCGTCATTGTTCGTTCCGGTCTCGGGAAACAGGAGAACCACGCCGGAGGAAGCAGTCTGCGCCAGTCCGAGACCCAGCAGCACGAGAGCCGCAAGCGAGCCAGCGGCTGAACTCTTCAGGCGGGCCACCTCGATCAGACCGGTTGCCGCTGTTGCAAAGTAGAGCGGAAGCAGGAATAACCAGATCCGGCCCGGCGGCGTGACGCGCTGAAGGGCCGTGATGGCGAGGCACACAGCGACGAGAACGGGAAAGACAGCGGGGCCGAGGCTGCGGCGGCCAATCGCGAGGGCCACGGAGGCGACGGCGCACGCAGTTACGAACCATGCCAGCCAGTTTGCCCAGCCGCTGTTCCACTGGTCCCACGTCCGGGTCAGGGCACCCGGCAGTTGTGAGACGAACTGAGCCGAGGTCAACGGCTCGACATATCGATTCGAGAAGAGGGCATCATAGCCCGAACCGAGAATTACAGGCCAATACAGGAGGGCGGAAGCAGCGACGATCAGGACGAGACTGACCAGGAGCGGCCGAAAGACCGAACGCAGATCGAGCCGCTCGCGCCAGGCAGCCAGCAGGCAGAGAGCGGATGCCGCGGCCAGGCAATAAACGCCTGTCGGGACGGTCAGTATGGTTGCGACGGAGAGAAAGATGAACAGGGCCCAGAGCCCCTGACGGTCCGGCTTCTTTCCGATCGCCCGGGCAATGATGATCTGCGCCAGAAAACAGGCGGTGATCAGTGCGTAGCCCCTGGCGTTGGTGGAAAAGCTGATCAGTTCAGCGTTGGCCGCCACGAGCGCGGTTGCAGCGAGAGCGGCCGGGCTTCCCCACCACAGGGCGGCAGCGTAGTAGGTCAGGATGATCGTCGCGCAACCGGCGAGGAACGCAGGAATCCGGATGACCGCAGGGGCCGGTCCGGCCAGATGGGTCGAGATGAAGATCAGCAATGTGTTCAGCAGGTGGTTGTTGGGCGTGTAGTCCAGCACGAACCCGCGAAAGAGACCGGCTTTGACATAGCGCAGGTACGTGCACGCCTCGTCATAGCGCATCGGCTGCACAAACAGATACCAGCCGCGGACGGCGATGCCGGCCGCGGCTATGGCGGCGAGCGCGATACGATGCAGCACCGGCTGCCGCCGCAGAAAGGCGAATGCCTCCCGGATTCCATCGCCGAGTTCGAGCCATGCTTCCCTGCCGCTTTTCGCGAGTTCCAGGGCGATTCGCCCGGCTGTCGCCAGCCCGAACACGGCGGATGCGGTGAGTGCGATCCCTCCCGCCAGGAGGGATCGCGTCAGCATCGCGTAAAAGGCAGCCCGGATATGCCTGTCATCGGCGTGGGGTACGACGCGGCTGAGAAGCCGCAGCGCCGTCTGGTAGGGCAGGAATGAAGCCGTGACCGCCGCCACGCCGCCGGCGGCCGCGAGAATCGCTGCCCAAAGGACGAATAAACGAATTCCGCCTCCCGGATTTCTGCTCTGCGACTGGGGAGCGGCCGGCACAGTCATCGATCAGGGGATAGCCAGAGCCTGTATGTCGGAGGTCACCCATCGCCTGCCGTCGTCGGAACGGCGCAGCCGGTAGTAAACCAGATTCGGGCCGACCACCGGCACGGAGATGGTGCATCCGGATGCGCACGACACTGGCGTACCCGGCTCACTCGCGAAAGCGAACGGAGCACCTTGCTGGGTTTCGGACGAGGCAGTAGCCGTCTCGCAATTGTCGGCGCGCGAGGTGCAGAACAAGCCATTGGTGGGCGACCGTCCAGGCCCGATGTAGCGCGAATAGCCGAACTCGATCTCGGCATATTTCAGGCCGGCCGGAAGCTTTGCACTGAGGGTCTTGAAGTCGCTGTCAGAGTCGCTGCTCTCCTGCCATGGAGGCAGAGAAAACATGAATCCGGTCATCAGAAAGCCGTCCATCGAATTGGTGCCCATCATCATGGCCCAGTTGCCATCCGGGTATGCGACGGCGTGGGTGTAAGGGTAGTGGCGCCCGACGCTGCTCCAGCCCTCGCTGACGAACCTGGAGGTGTGACTGTTCGGATCGTTCGCATGGATACCGAACTGGCGGATGGCCCCGGCGGGTGCGTTGTCGCCGAAAAGCACACACGGAACGGATACCCAGGAAAGGCTGGCAGAACAATAACCCGGGTCGAAGGCCGTCGGAACGTTCACGTAAATCTCATTCGCCGCCGAACCGGCGTGACATTCACCGGGCGTCAGCACAAAACACATCGAATAAGGCGTGGAATCCACGCTGCTCGACGGGCCGCTGACATCGTTCAGCTGGTAACGGCCGGCCCAGCCGATCATCGGCTGGACCTTATAAGTGACAGCCGAGGCCGAGACCGAGCCAATGGACTGAATCTTATAAACCGTTCCCGAAACAGGAGTCAGGGTTCTTGCAACGCCGCACCCCAATTGTTCAGCTCCGCAGGCCACGAGCGGATTCATATCGAGGGCCCAGTCGTAGCCGGATGGTCCGGCGTTGAACTGGCTGAGATCCAGATAGCTCTGTAACTGGCCACCGATCGCCGATGCATTCCCGTGAAACGCCGGTTCTCCGATGTTGAGAAGAGGCGGTGGCGGGATGGTCGAGATCTGTGTGAAAGGAGTGTCGTACATGACGTGCTGCGAGGTCACGATGGTCAAACCTCCGGTCGGACCGCGGCCCTCGGCCGAGTGGATGATAAACGATCTTCCCACCTCCGCGTAATTGCCGGTCGTCTGCTCCTGCTGGAACACGGCGGCGCCGCAACCGTTGATATACCCGGGCATCATGGTCAGCTTCCACCCGTTCTGATGAACGAACTGGGTGGGAGCGTCGACGGCGAGGGGATCGGCCAGCCCATGCCAGGGAGAGTAGGCACAATAATCGTAAGTCGCGTTCCTCGCCAGGACCACGCGCAGAGTGTTACCCGCGTCGGGAGTCATGGAAAGGACGCGGAAGTGCTCCGAGTCCGTACTACCGAACGGGGCCAGGTCCACCGCGTTATCGCCCGGCTGCATCGGCGGGTACTGCGAAGCGTTGGGGTTCCATGGACATGGCCAGGCGGTTTTTTCATACTGCGTGGCGGCTACGTTGCACACGCCGCCCTGCGGCAGCCGGACTGTGACGCACTCGATGAACGGCGCCGAATTGGGCGGGCAGGTGCGCAAATAGTTCTGCGCCGCGCAGGTGGTTCCGGCGCCGGGCAACCAGTCCAGGCAGGTGTTCGTGTTCCATGTGACGCCGTCGCCCATCAGGATACTCACAACCTGGGCCTGGAACGGGCCCCCGAATAATGTCGTCGTGCTGTTGGAATTCAGAGGATCGAGTCCGTATCCGAGGTTGTTCGGATCGGCTGTTTGGGCCTGGGCGGAATGCAGCGAAGCCCAACGCGCGTGCGGCATTCCGGTGCCATCCAGGGTGTGGACGAGGCGGACGACCCTGGCCGGAGTCTGGCTCAGATCGACGGACGCGCACCACCCGGGACCGCCCGAGTTGCCCTGGCCCTGGCCGGAATACAGGTTGCAGAAGAACGCGAAATGTCCGCTCGATCCCTCGAAATTGACCGCGCCATTGGCTCGCGTCCACGGCCCATAAAGCGACGAATTATAAGGGGGAAGTGTATTCCCCTGGGCTGCTTCGATCTGCTGATCAAGATCGGCGTTGGAAGAGTGCGGCATCAGATCCACGGAAACGACATGATCGTTCACCACCGGGCAATCGCCGGCCGACGAGCATCGGTAGCCGAAGTCAATGGAGGTCGTGTAGTCGCCGGTATAGGTG
>DASPQQ010000409.1:0-3414 GCA_035624885.1 Bryobacteraceae bacterium
CGAGCGCATGGTCGATATTCTGGCGGCTGAACTGAAGATGGATCCGGCCGGGATCCGGCTGAAGAACTTCGTCGCGAAGGATCAGTTCCCGTACCCGACGGCGACCGGTGTTGTTTACGACTCCGGCGATTACGCGGCCACGCTGAACAAGGCGCTCGAAACCATCGATTACACGCAGCTCCGCAGAGAGCAGGCGGCGGCCCGCGCCGAAGGCCGGCTGTTCGGGATCGGCATCTCGACTTACGGCGAGATCTGCGGCTTCGGGCCTTCCCCTGCCACACCCGCGGGCGGCTGGGAGAGCGCGACGGTGAAGATCGAGCCGAGCGGCAAAGTCACCGTGCTCACCGGCAGTTCCCCGCATGGCCAGGGCGAGGAAACCACCTACGCGCAGATTGCGGCGGATGAGCTGGGGGTCGGGATTGACGATATCGTCGTGCTGCACGGCGACACCACGCTCGTGCAGTACGGCATCGGCACCTTCGGCAGCCGCAACGCGGCTGTCGGCGGACCCGCGGTTTACTACGCCTGCCAGGATCTGCGCGACAAGATGCTGAAGTGGGGTGCGGTGCTGCTCGATTCCGACGACGTCACGCTTTCCGGTGGCCAGTGCGTCGATAACAGGACGGGCAAAACAGTCGCGGTCACGGCCATCGCCGCGGCAGCGTACCGCGCGATGAAGATTCCGCCCGGCATCGAGCCCGGGCTGGTCGCGACGCGCTTCTGGGAACCGTCGAACTTCGCCTACCCCTTCGGTGCGCACATCATCGTGACGGAAGTGAATCGCGAAACGGGCGAGATCGGGATCCGCCGCTACGTCGCGGTGGACGACATCGGCAATATCCTGAACCCGCTGCTGGTCGACGGGCAATTGCATGGCGGCGTGGCGCAGGGGCTCGGACAGGCGCTCTGCGAGCAGGGCGTCTATGACGATAACGGGCAGCTCCTGACCGGCGAGTTCATGGACTACGCCATGCCCCGCGCGCGCATGATGCCGTGGATTGAATCCTCGCATACCGTGACGCCGTCGCCGGTGAATCCGCTGGGCGTGAAAGGCGTGGGCGAAGCCGGGACCATCGGCTCCGCGCCCGCGCTGGTGAATGCCGTAGTCGATGCGCTTTCGCCGCTCGGCGTGAAGCACATCGACATGCCCCTGACCGCTGAGAAGATCTGGAGCCTCTGCCAATGATTGCCAATTCGTTTGAGTACACTGCGCCGGCGACTCTCGATGAAGCTCTGAAACTCCTGGCAGACGGGTCGGCGAAGGCGCTCTCGGGCGGCATGAGCCTCATCCCCATGATGAAGCTCCGGCTCGCCAATCCGGAGCACCTGGTTTACATCGGGCGCCTCGCGGAGCTGAACTACATCCGGGAGGAGAAAGACGGAATCCACATCGGCGCGGGCGTCACGCACCACGAAGTGGAGTCTGCGCCGCTGCTGCGCGGCAAATGCCCGCTGCTGGCGGAGACCGCCGGCTTCATCGGCGATATCCAGGTGCGGAACATGGGTACGATCGGCGGCAGTATCGCGCACGCCGATCCGGCGGCGGATTATCCCGCCGCGCTGCAGGCTCTCGAAGCGAAGATCGTGGTGAAGAGCGCATCGGGCTCGCGCACGATTGCGGTGGACGACTTTTTCATCGACACCTTCATGACCGCGCTCGAACCCGGCGAAATCGTCACCGAAGTGATCGTTCCGGTGGACGACGCCGCGACTGGCTCGAGTTACCAGAAGTTCCTGCAGCCGGCCAGCGGATTCGCCATTGTCGGGGTCGCCGCGCGTGTCCGCAGGGAAGGCGAAAAGATCGCGATGGCGCGCATCGGCGTCACCGGGTTCGCCGGGCGGCCTTTCCGGGCGCTTGAGACGGAAAAAGCGCTGGTGGCAAACGGGGACATTCGCGCCGCGGCGGCACTGGTCGTTCAAGGCATCGAAGCGAATTCCGATCTGCACGCCTCCGCGAAATACCGCGGCAGCCTCGCCGTGACTTACGCGGCGAAGGCCATCAACACGGCGATCTCGAGGTCGGTTTGAAGATCGCCGGAACCTCGCAAATCCCTTTCCCACCCGCGAAGGCATATGAGATGATGCGGGACCCGCAGGTTCTCGCCAAAGCCATCCCCGGCTGCGAAGGCCTCGAGAAGACCGGCGCGGACGAATACAAACTCAAAATGAAGATGGTGCTGGCCAGCCTTTCCGGCGCCTTCGAAGGCAAGGTGCGGCTCAGCGATCCGCAGCCGCCCGCAAGCTTCCGGATGCTGGTCGAAGGGTCGAGCAGGATCGGCTTCATGAGGGGCGAAGGCCTGCTCAAGCTGACCGATAAAGACGGCGGGACCGAAGTCTCCTATGAAGGCGACGTGCAGGTTGGCGGCACCATGGCCGCGATCGGGCAGCGGCTCATTGACGTCACCGCCCGGATGCTGATGCGACGCTTCTTCGAAAACCTCGCGGGTTCGGTCTAGCTGGCCGATTCCTGCGCGAGGCTGCTGTCGGCGGCAAACGCCGCTTCCTCCGCTTCTTCCTTCACCGGCCGCGGCATATTCAGCAGAACCACGGCCAGGATCGCGCTCACCAGAGCCAGACCGGCGCAGGCATAGAAACCAGGATCCCACGAGCCGGTTCTTTCGAACAGAATCGCGGCCAGACCGCCGCCGACAATCGAAGCCGCGCCCTTCGCGCTGTAGACGAAGGCGTAGTTCGAACTGGCGTACTTGGCGCCGAAGTAATCGCCGATCGCCGAGGGCATCAGCGAGTAAACTTCACCCCAGGTGAAGTACACGCAAGCCATCGTGGTCACAAACATGGCGGCCGAAAGATGCGCGAACCACACCACGCCGACGAGCGACAGCGCCTGCAGCAGGAACGAGAGGATCATGGTCCGCTCGCGGCCGAGCGAATCGGAGACCCAGCCCCAGAACAGACGCGCGCCGCCGTTGGCGAGAGGGTTGATGGTCAGCGCCAGAGTCAGGGTTGCGGCGCTCATTTTGAGCGTCTTCGCCATCGGGGCAACCTGCGCGGTGGTCATCAGGCCGCCCACGCCCATCATGAGCGCCATGGCGAACAGCATGTAGAAGTGCGGCGTGCGCAGCATCTCGGCGGAGTTGAAGTTGACGCGGGTGCTCGTTGTGGACTTTGGCGCGGGGAGCGCGACGCTGCCGTCCGGTTTCCGCAGGATCTGCGCGGCGAGAATGATCACGAGGCCCTGCGCGATGCCGGTTGAAAGAAACGCGCCGTGCCAGTCGCCGCTGTGCACCACTTTCGAGATGAAGGGCACAAACAGCGCGGAGCCCGAGCCGAAGCCGGCCGCGATCGTGCCCGCGGCAAGCCCGCGCCGGTCGGGGAACCATTTGAGCGCCGTGCCCATCGAGCCGCAGTAAACCAGCGCCGCGCCGAAGCCCGCGAGCGAGTAGAGAACATAGA
>DASPQQ010000410.1:0-9029 GCA_035624885.1 Bryobacteraceae bacterium
TATAAGTTGCTGGGCGAAGCCGCGGAAGCGGCGGCCTCCCCACAGATTCGGAACCAAGGTACGATCGGCGGGAATGTCTCGCAGGATACGCGCTGCTGGTATTACCGGAGCGGCTGGAAGTGCTATCGCGCCGGCGGCAACACCTGCTTCGCCGATACACCGACCGCCATCAACCGCGAACACGCGATCTTCGATGCCAATCGCTGCGTGGCGGTGAATCCGTCCGATTCCGCTCCCGCGCTCATCGCGCTCGATGCGAAGTTCGTCATCCGCAACAAGGGCGGCGAAAAGGTGGTCGATGCGCAGGACTACTTCATCGGACCGTCCCTCGACATCACCCGCATGACGATCCTGAAGCCGGGCGACCTGCTGGTCGCAATCCGGATCCCGTCCACCTGGGCGGGCGCGCAGTACTATTTCGAAAAAATCCGCGACCGTCCGGTGTGGGACTTCCCGCTGGTGAACATCGCCGCCGCGATGAAGGTCGACGGGAACAACATCAAGGATATCCGCATGGCCGCCAACGGCATTGCGGCCCATCCTGTCCGCCTCGTGCAGGTGGAAGCGGCCGTTACCGGCAAACCGCGCAGCGCGGAGACCGGTGACGCGGCCGGCAAGGTCGCAATCGAAGGCGCGGCGCCGCTGAAGCACAACGGCTACAAGGTCCCGCTGCTTCGCAATCTCGTGAAACGCGCAGTGCGTGGTGTGGAGGAACCGAAGTGGGCATAGTTGAAACCGCCGTCAGCCCCTGGGGGCAGACTGTACCGATCCATGTGGCTTTCGGGCTGATTTATGTCTTCTTCGCCCTGGGGCTGATTTTCCTGATCGTCCACGCGACGTGGCTGAAGTTCTACGCCAAACCCGAACAGTTCGACGGCTCCACGTCGCCGGCCGAAGCGGCCAGACTGCCGGAGAAGATCAAGCGCCACTCCTTCGCCGCGCGCATGTTCCATCTCGTGCAGTCGCTCGCGATGCTGACCCTGCTCTTCACCGCGTTCCTGCCGAAGGTCGGCTATCAGTTCGACTGGGTCCAGTTCCACTGGATCGCCGGGCTGGTTCTTGCCGCCTCGATCGTCTTCCATATCATCCATGCCAGCTTCGTCATGGATTTCTGGGCGATCTGGCCGGACAAGATCGACATCGAAGACGCGATGCGCCGCCTGAAGCGCTTCCGCGGCGAACAGGCTCCGCCGCCCCGCCGCTTCGCCAAGTATCCGCTCGAGAACAAGATGTTCCATTTCGCGGTGCTGTGCGCGGGCCTGCTGGTCTCGATCACCGGCATCTTCATGTTCTTCCGCGTGCGCAACCCGTGGTTCACGCGCAACCCGTATATGTTCGGCGATTTCACCATCGGCACGATGTACTTCCTGCACGGTCTGGCCGGCGTGGGTTTCATCGGCATGGTGATGATCCATATCTACTTCGCTCTGCGGCCGGAGAAGCTGCCGATGACGAAGAGCATGATCTTCGGCACCATCGACAAGGATCATTACATCCATCACCACGATCCGGCGCGCTGGGCTGCCGAATCCGCTGACTAATGGCCGACGCACTCGCGGATATTGAAGCACGCTGCGACGCGATCGAAGGGTGCTTTGAGTACAACCTTGCCTGGGCGGCGAAAGGCGTCAGCGGCGACGAGCCGGGCCTTTCGACCACCGAACTGCGGCACCATCTGATCGGCGCGGTCGACGCGATTCAGGGTCTCGGGCAGTCATTCCGTACGGCAGTCGAACAGGCCGGCCTCAAGCCGGCCGTTCGCTATACGGACTTCATCTCGATCCTCGAACGCGACGCGAAGGACGCGCTGGTGACGATCGAACTGGTGCTGGCGCAGCCGGTGATCAGTTCGCAGCTGATCGACAATCTGAACGCCTCCCTGCATCTGCGCGCCTTGCTCACGGATCTGTTTCTGATCGACGAGCTGATTAAAGCGCACACGAAAGCAGAAGCGCAGGCCGCACATTAGGCCTCACCAAACGCGACTGAAGTCGCGTCCACAACTCCGGACCATTCACTGGATCTGCGCTTGTGGACGCGACTTCAGTCGCGTTTGGTCTCTACAGCCTGCACTCTTCGTGAACAGCGCGGACCGCGCGATCCAGACCGTCGCGCGCCACGACGATCGAAATCGTCAGTTCGCTCGATCCCTGCGCGATCGCGATGATATTCACGTTCTCGCGTGAGATGGCCGTGAAGATGCGTCCGGCGATGCCCGGGAAGCCGCGCATCCCTTCGCCCACGACGGCCAGCAGCCCGACGTTGGTATCGACCGCGATGGGCTGCACATAGCCGTGCGCGATCTCGAGCGCCAGAGCGGATTCGATCGCCTGCGTCGAGCGCTCCAGCTCTTCGCCGCGCACGAGAAAGCAGAAGCTCTGGCGATAGCTGGAGCTGGAAATCGCGAGGATCTCCACATCCGCGTTATCCAGAGCGTCGAGCGCGCGCGCCATGATGCGCACGCCGCTGACGGTCGAATTGGCCGGCTCGAGAGACACGAGCGCGACGTTCTTCATCGACGTGACCGCGCGGGCGCCATGATTGCCGGCTGCGAGCTTCGGGACAATGCGCGTGCCCGGGACCTCCGGCCTGAAGCTGTTCTTGCTCCACACCGGAATGGCTTTTTCGACCAGCGGCGCCAGCGTCCGCGGGTGCAGCACCTTCGCGCCGGCGTATGCCAGTTCGGCCGCTTCGCCGTAAGTGATCTCGGTGAGCACTTTGGCGCCGGTCACCAGGCGCGGATCGGCGGTCATGATGCCGTCGACATCCGTCCAGATCCAGAGCTCGGTTGCGCCGAGCGCCGCGGCCAGAATCGAAGCGGAGAAATCGGAGCCGCCGCGGCCCAGCGTGGTGGGGCGCCCGTCGAGTGTCGCGCCATTGAAGCCGGTGACAATCGGAATCACGCCCGCCTCGAGCAGCGGGAACAGGCGGGCCTGCGCCTTTTCCGTGGTCGGACCCATCAGCGGCGAAGCGTTGTTGAAGAGCGCATCGGTCACGACGGCTTCGGCCGCATTCACCGCTTCGGCCGCCACGCCGCGCGATCTCAGATACTCCGCCAGCAGCATCGCCGAGAGACGTTCGCCGATCGCGATGGCCTCATCGACCGTGCGCGGCGGACGATGCGCCAGCATCCGGATGCCGCCCACGATGCGGCGGAACTCGCTCACCAGCTCTTTCACTTTCGCGGTGACCGCGGCATCTCCCGGCAGCAGACCCTCCGCCGCTTCGAGATGGCGCCGTTCGAGCTCGGCCAGATTGCGATCCATGCCGGCCGTATCGCCGGCTTCGGCGTGCCGCGTCGTATCGAGCAGTAAATCCGTGATCTTCGACATCGCGGAAACGACGGCCACCACGGGCCGCTTTTTCGCCGAGGCGCAGATCAATTCGTAAGCCACTTTCATGCGGTCGGCCGAGCCCATGCTCGTACCGCCGAACTTCATCACCAGAAGCTGTTCAACCTTCTCCATGTGCTCTTTCCAGGGGAATCCGGGAGCGGACTAATTCCAGAATCGCATCCAGCACCTCGCCGGTGGTCAGGCGCGTGGAATCGAGCCGCACCGCGTCGGGCGCCTGCACAAGCGGCGATTGCGCTCTCTGGCTGTCGCGTTCATCCCGTTCGCGAATCTCGCGGGCAAGCTGTTCGAGCGGAACATCGGGCAGATCCCCGCCGCGCCGCCGCACCCGCTCGATGGGATCGGCATCGAGGAAAATCTTCACGCGCGCGTGGGGAAACACCACGGTGCCGATATCGCGCCCTTCCATCACGACATTGCCCGTTTCGCCGATGCGCCGCTGCTTCTCGACGAGAATCGCCCGCACCGAAGGCATGGCCGCAACCTTCGATGCAGCCGAGGTGACTTCGGGCGTGCGGATCAGCGGGCTCACATCTTCGCCGTTGAGGAAGATGCGCCCCACCGGGACGAACTCGATCGAGGAATTCCTCGCGAGGCGCGCCACCGCGTCCTCATCCTCGAGCGAAAGCCCCGCGCGCCGGGATGCCAGCGCGACGGTGCGGTACATCGCTCCCGTATCGATGTACGTGAATCCGAGGCGCTCGGCGAGCGCGCGCGCAATGGTACTCTTGCCGGCCCCGGCGGGGCCGTCGATCGCGATAATGTTCCCCATCAGCGGGCTGATAACGCGTTCACCCGGCCTGCGCGGCCCACGCCAGCGTAGTCGAAGCCCGCTTCACGGGCCCTCTCCGGCGAAAACAGATTGCGTCCGTCAATCAGCACGGGATTGTTCATGCGGCTCGCCAGATCCGCGAGGTTCAGGCTGGCGAATTCCGGCCATTCGGTCACGAGGACAATCGCATCGGCGTGTTCGGCGGCCGAGAGCGCGTCGTTGCAGTAGCAGATGCGCAGATTGGGATGCTGCTCGCGGCAGGCGCTCATGGCGATGGGATCGAAGGCGCGAACGCGCGCGCCCATCTGCATCAGGCGTTCGGCAATCTGCAGGCTGGGCGCATCGCGCAGATCGTCCGTATTCGGCTTGAAGGCGAGACCCAGCAGCGCGATGGTGCGGCCCTTGAGGATGTACAGTTTTTCCTGCAGCTTCTGGATCACCACATTCCGCTGCATCTGGTTGACGGCGAGCGAGGCCTCGAGAATCCGCGCCTGATAGCCGTATTCGTTGGCCGTATGCATCAGCGAGCTGATGTCCTTGCCGAAGCAGCTTCCGCCCCAGCCGATGCCGGCGTTCAGAAACGCGGTGCCGATGCGGGCATCGAGCCCGATGCCGGTCATCACTTCCGTCACGTCCGCGCCCACGCGCTCGCAGATATTGGCCATTTCGTTCGAGAAGCCGATTTTGAGCGCGAGAAACGCGTTGGCCGAGTACTTGATCATCTCGGCGCTGGTCAGCGTGGTCACCACCATCGCCGGTTTCTTCATGCTGGCCGGCCGCGGCGAAAACGAGGGATCGGTGAACTTCTGGTCGACCAGCGGCTGGTAAAGCTCACGCATGATGTTCGGCGTGTTCGCGTCTTCGGCGCCCACCACGATGCGGTCCGGATAGAGCGAATCGTGAATCGCCGAACCTTCGCGCAGGAACTCCGGATTGCTCGCGACGCCGAAGCGCACCTGATCCGCAATGGAGGGCTTTACGTCGCGCAGGCCTTCGCGAACCAGCGCCTCGACCAGATTCCCGCAGCCCACCGGCACCGTCGACTTGTTCACCACCACGCGGAACTTCGAAGCATCCATGGCCGCGCCGATGCCGCGCGCCGCGGCTTCGAGATACGTCAGGTTCGATTCCCCCGTCGGCAGCGGAGGCGTGCCCACGGCGATGAAGATCACGTCGCTCTCGCGCACCGCGTCATCGAGCGAAGTCTCGAAGTTGATGCCGCCGTGCCGGTGCGCCAGCGCGATCAGCTCCTCGAGGCCGGGCTCGTAAATCGGAGTCTGGCCGAGGCGCAGCTTCTCGATCTTCGCCGGATCCGTATCCACGCAGGTGACTCTGTGGCCCAGATAGGCGAGGCAGGCACCCGTGACGGTGCCAACATAACCGGTTCCGATGACGGTGACTCTCATAGGCTCGACTCCTCCAAGTTTACGGTATGGGTGCGCCGGAAATGGTCATACCCCCCCGGTTGGAGGGCTATGCCGTCGAGTAGTACCCGGCCCGGCCGGCCATGGACCATGCGCCCTATACGAGTGAGCGGCACCCCCCGGAATGTTTCGGGCACCCGGCGGCCTTTGGAAACCGTAAAGAGCAGTTCGTAGTCCTCTCCGCCGTTCAGCGCCGCGTCCAGCGTGGCGCCGGGAAACCTCGGCGGCTCACCGATTTCCGCCGATACTCCGGAGGCGAGGCAGAGGCGCCGCAGATCGAGCGAGAGACCGTCGCTCAGGTCCATCGCGGCCGTCGCGCCCAGTCTCTCGCGCAGGAAGACGCCCAGCTCCAGCCGCGGCTCGAGCCACGTGTAGTCGCAGCGCCCCAGCAGGCCGGAAACGTAGATTTCGTCTCCTGCCCGGGCGCCGCTGCGCAGCAGGGCCTTGCCGCGCGGCACCGAACCGCAGACGGTCACATCGCAGATGAACCGGTCGCCGTGCGAAAGATCGCCGCCGGCCAGCACGGTTCCGGTCTCATCCGCCAGCTTCAGCAGGCCCTTGTAGAAGCCGTCGATCCAGCGGGTATCGGTCCATTCCGCCGCACACAGCGCCACGAGGCAGAACTGCGGTTTTCCGCCCATGGCGGCGATATCGCTGAGGCTCCGCGCCAGCGCCCGGCGCCCCGCCTGCGGGGCTTTGAGCGAAGTGCGCAGGAAGTGGATGCCTTCGCCGAACAGATCGCAGGTAAACAGCAGGTCTTCGGCGGATTTGCCACGCGATCCCCGCGGCCGGTAAATCGCGCAATCGTCGCCGATTCCCTTGCGCACGGGCGACCCCGGCGGGATCCGCGCCGCCTTCCGCAAATGCTCGGTAAGACTCCATTCGTCGCGCAAGTCCAAAAATACCATTGACTTGCCGCTCTTGATATCACCCCCTGGCCTGTGAGATACTGCGAGACGCAGTACACATGTCGTCCGGGGCGTTTATCGGTGAAGAGTAAATCGAAGCTGCGGCCAACCTGGTCGTAGCTTTTCGTTTTTGGAGCCGACCCATGTTCCGGGCTCAGTATCAGGAGAAGGTCTGTGAAAGAAAAAGGTACAGTTAAGTGGTTTAATGCTGCGAAGGGCTACGGCTTCATCCAGCGCTCAACCGGAGACGACGTGTTCGTCCATTTTTCAGCGATCGAAGCCACTGGTTATCGCACGCTCGATGAGGGTTCCCAGGTGGAATTCGAAGTGAAGCAGGGTCCGAAGGGACTCCAGGCGGAGAGCGTCACCCGACTGTAGCCGGTCGGTCAGCCTTATCCATCAACTTGAATTTCCAGACCGCGCTCCGGGCAACCGGAGCGCGATTCATTTTGGGCCCTCCTATTTCTGCAGCAGTCTGTCGATTTCAGCCGAGAGGCTGCCCACCGTCAGCGCCCCTGCGTCGTCACCGCCGAAATCGTTGCGAATCGCACCGTAGCGGTCGATCACGAACAGGTGCGGGAAGTGCACGTTCATGTTGCCGGTCGGCTTGAGCTGCAGGTAGGACATCATCACCTGGCCGGAATCGAAAACGATGGGCCATCTGGCGCCGTGCGCCGCGGAGAACTTCGCCGCGGTATCGAAATTATCGGGCTGCGTGACGACCGAGAGAACCGCGATCTTTTCCCCGTACTTCTTTTCCACCTCCGCCAGCGTATCCGCCAGAGAATTGCACACCGGGCAGGTGGTCTGCATGAAATCGAGCAGAACCACCCTGCCGAGATAATCCTGCAGATCGTGCTGCTGGAAATGGGTATCCATCAGGGAAAACCCCGGGGCGCGCCGGTTCGAGTTGGCGCCTGCCGCGACGAGCGAAATGGCGGCGAGAAGCGTGAGAGTGAGAGTCTTCATCTGGCAAGTGCGAGCAGTGAACTCGTGTATGGTGCGCGAGCCACGCCTTTCTCTGTAATGATAGCCGTCACGTAACGGTTCGGCGTGACATCGAAGGCGGGATGCCGCGCGGGCGTGCCTTCTGGCGCCATGCGCTGGCCGTTGACGTGCGTCACTTCGTGCTCGCTGCGTTCCTCGATCGGGATGTGCGCACCGTCGGGAATCGTGAGATCGAGCGTCGACAGGGGCGCCGCGACGTAGAACGGAACATTGTTCTCTTTGGCCAGCACGGCCACCCCGTAGGTGCCGATCTTGTTGGCGACATCGCCATTGGCCGCGATGCGGTCCGCGCCGACGATCACGCAGCCGATCTTGCCGGAGTGCAGGAAATGGCCGGCCATATTGTCGGTGATGAGCGTGGCCGGAATGCCATCGTGCTGCAGTTCCCAGACGGTGAGCCGCGCGCCCTGCAGAAACGGGCGCGTCTCATCCGCGTAGACGTGCAGGTTCTTGCCGCTCTCGACGGCCGCGCGGATCACGCCCAGCGCGGTGCCGTAGCCGGCCGTCGCCAGCGCGCCCGCGTTGCAGTGCGTCAGGACCGTGGCATCGTCCGGAATCAGCGCCGCGCCGTTGCGGCCCATGGCGCGATTGATCTCGATATCTTCTTCGCGCACGAGTCTGGCTTCGGCAATCAGGCGCGCGCGGATCTCTTCAATGGGCCGGTGGCGAATGGAAGCGTAGAGCTTCTTCATCCGCTGGATGCCCCAGAAGAGGTTCACGGCCGTCGGGCGCGTGCCGCCGATCTCGGCGCAGATGCGGTCGAATTCGGCATCGAGACTGGCCGGGCCGGCCTGAGCCACACCCAGTGCGATACCCATGGCGGCCGCGACGCCGATGGCCGGCGCGCCGCGGATGATCATGGTGCGGATGGCGTCGGCGACTTCGTGATAGTTGCGGCAGGTGACATAGGTTTCAACCAGCGGCAGGCGCGTCTGGTCAATCATGACCACGCCTTCGTCGGTCCATTGAATCGTTTCAATCATGAGTTATGTGTGTTTGCCCGTGTCGGCGAGCAGCGCGAGGAAGGGCAGAGAGTTGTAAGCAATGTGTGTGAGGGCGGAAGCCCTGGTCGAGCCGGAAATGTGGCGGATGACGCCGAGCACGAAGCCGACGATCGCGATGACAACGCCGCTCTGCCAGATATTGGCGTTCTGGATCAGATGCATGCCGCCGAACAGGATCGAGGTGGCGAGGATGCCGGGAAGCGCGCCGAAATGGTCCACCAGCACCGGCTGCAGAAAGCCGCGGAACAACAGTTCTTCGACTACCGGCCCCAGCGTGATGCCGAACAGCGCAATCACGATGCGGCTGAGCCGGTCGTTGAGCAGCTTCTCGAAAGGCGTCTGGATATCCGGCGTCTGCAGAATCCAGCCGAGCAGAACCATCGCCACGGCAAGCAGGAAGCCGGTGATGACGAGATGGAGGGGCCGGAAAGAAGGCTGGCGGATCCAGCCGAGCGACGCGAGCAGAGGCTTGTCATGCCGGAGGAAGAGCAGCTTCAGTGCGAAAAACAGAACCGCGTAGCCGAGGAACTCGGCGAGCACCAGCAGAAACCCGCTCTGCG
>DASPQQ010000411.1:0-7771 GCA_035624885.1 Bryobacteraceae bacterium
TCGAATCGGGATCGGCGAAGACCACCTGCGCCCCAACCTCCTGCGCGCTGCGGATCGCTTCAACAAAGGGATCGGCCGGTTCCACCGGCACATAGATGGCCTGCTCGGATTCGGAATCGCTCGTGTAAACGCTTCGCCCCGCCGCAGTCAGGTTATAGAAGATGACGGAAATCTGCGGCAGCCGCCGCACCGCTTCGAGATATGGCTCCTCGAGGGTCGCGGGCAGTTCCACTGCAACCACGGCCGGACGTGCGGCCAGAATGCGCCGCCGCACTTCCGCGGCAAACTCGAGTCGGCCGGGAACCACGGGCAGGTATGTAATATTCCCGCGTTCGAGGCTGCCCCAGTCAGGAAGTGGAGGACCTTGTTCGCCTTGCATAGCGCAGCGCCTCCTCGCCCAGAGTTCCCGCGAGCGAAAGCTCGAGCGCCTGCCGCTCGTGCTCGGGCGACGTCGCGTAGCTTGCCAGCTTGGTGGCGTAACGCGCGATGTTGATGCCGTCGCGGATGCTGTAGCGCTCGTCGGCGGCGTGCGCCTGCTGCAGGAAATCGGTGACGTAGTGCAGAATGCGATCTTCGGCGAACGGCAGGTTCTCGCGCAGAATCTGCATTTCCTCGTCCTTGTCCGGAAAATCGATCAGAATCTGCGGCTGCAGCCGCGAGTGGATATATTCGGGCAGTTCGAACGTCGAAGAATCGTCGTTCATGGTCGTGACCAGGCGGAACTTCGGATGGGCCTTGATCTTCACGCCCGCCACGATGCTCTCCACATAGCGCCGGTTATCGAGCAGCGGCGCCAGACTCGCCCAGCTCTTCTCGCTCATCCGGTTGCCTTCGTCGAGAATCACCACCCCGCCGGTGATCATCGCGCTCACGAGCGGCGACGCCACGTAACGCAGTTTCCCCGCGCCTTCCACCACCGGAATCACCAGCAGATCTTCCGGCCGCGTGTCCATCGTCGCCTGCATGATGTACACATCCCGCTGCATGCGCTTCGCGGCCGCGTACGCGAGCGTGGTCTTGCCCACGCCGGGCTTGCCCACGAGGCGCGGATTCATCGGCATGTCCTTTTCCGACACCACCATCCACGCAGCCAGCAGCTGCCGCATGAGTTCTTCCTGCCCGACCCACGCCACGGGCAGTTCATCGGGATGCGCGAGATGCAGCGTTACGCCGTCAATTTCAGCGGTCATGTATTTCCTGACTCAATTGTAACGGCGGGACGCTATTTCAACCGCATCAGCGGGTCCCCGATCACCACATTCATCCAGCTCAGCCCCGGAATCCCCATATAAAAACTCTCCGCCAGGTTGCGCCCCTGGTAGTACGCCGGCAGCACAAAATCCGGCCGCGGATTGAAGCTCAGATATGGCTCATCCACGTTGCCGGAGGCGCCGCTCACGCCCTCATGGATGTAATCCGCCGTCAGCGTCTGCACCGATCCCGCGTACCACTTCGACCGGCTTTCGCTCCACGGGCCGATCTGCCAGCTGTCCGGCGGGCGCTGGAACGTCCGGGCATCGGTGGACACGAACTCCGTCATGATCGCGCCGGGCAGCCACGTGAAGTGCAGAAAGCGTTCCTTGCGGTCCGCGTCGTTCGAACCCCAGGAAGCGTACGCGATCACATCCTTCTGGTTGGTCACCACCCTGCTCGTTTCCTCGAGCACCACCCGCTCCTTCGGCAGAAGAAGCGCAGCCGCCCGCAACCACTGGTTTCCTGGCGTATCTTCGTTGGCGCGCAGATCGATCACGAATTTGCCGGTATTGCGCGCGAGAAGCGCCCTGTCCACCAGGCCCTTCGCCTCCGCCAGATCGTAAGCCGCCAGCCGCGTCACCAGATACATGGAAAACAGCGGATGCCGGAACGGCGTGTCGCGCTGGCGAAAGAAGGGATTCGGCACGGCGCCCGCGAGCGGCGTTTTCACGCCATGCAGGTGCTGGTAAAGCAGCGTCAGTTCGGAATCGACCGCGGCGCCCGTATTCAGCAGCCCCGCGTTATTGCCCTCGATTTTGAGCGGCACCCCGAGGGTCGTGACGATATAAACGATCTTTTCCTGCAGTCCGGTTTTTTTCAGAAACGCCGCAATGGGCGCTTCCACTTCATCGTCGTAAACCTTGCGCGTGATCAGCTCATTCGGCGCCGTGTCGATGGTGCAGACGTTTTCCGCCGGAACTCCGCGCTTTCGCAGGTAATAATCGCCGATCTCGCGCGAAACCGCAGACTGTTTATTGACAACGATCAGCACTTGATCCGGTGTCTGCGCCATGAGAGCAGGCGCGAAGACACCCGGCGCCATCAGCGCCACAGCTGCCAGGAACCGTCGAATTCGCCCCAAATCCTACTTTAGCGACTTCAGATACGCGACCACCGCCACCGCGTCTTCGTGCGACATTTTATAGGGAGGCATCGGCAATCCCGCCGTACCGCCGCGCGGGTTCTTCGCCGTCTCGAGAAACGACACCATCCCGTCGTCGCCCCACCGGCTCCACAGCGCGCTGGTCGAGGTGATGTCCGGCGATTTCTGGTGCCATCCGTTGATCTTGTCCACCGGAGCGTAGGCGAGCGTCGCGCCCTTGAACCACGCCGACATGACCAGTTCGCCCGTCATCAGCCGCGGCGTGTGGCATTCCTGGCAGCGGGCCACCTCCTCGGCGATGTACTTGCCGCGCGCGATCTTCGCATCCTGATCCTGGGCAAAAAGGGCGAGAGTGGTGAGCGTAACCAGAACAGGCACTACTCGGGTCAGCAGTCGGATTGGCTTTTGCACGTTGCCATCCTAGCTGGATCGCGCCGTGCAGCGCAATGGCGCAAGCGCCTGAAAAAGCGTCAGGCTGAAACCCTGGAGAAGACTGATGCCCGCGACGCCCGGAAAAACCATGCCCGCCATCGTGGCGGAAATCCAGGCGAATCTCGCCCAGGCGGAGGACCTGGCCAAAGGTTTATCGATCGGCCAGTTCAACTGGAGCCCGGAGCCCGGAACCTGGTCCGTCGGCCAGAACCTGGCTCACCTGACCATCGTCAACGGCCCGGACGTTCACTCTCTGGGCCGCGCCGTCGAAGCCGGCCGCTCGGAAGGGATGACGGGTAAAGGACCCTTCTACTACAGCTTCCCGGTCCGCTGGTTTGTCTCGAGCCAGGAGCCGCCGGTGAAGCGCAAGTTCAAGGCTTCCCGATACTTCGAGCCACCGGCGGAAATCGAACCGGAGAGCGTGCTGGCCGCCTGCCGGCGCATTTCGGAAGAGCTCCAGCGTCTGGCCGGCGAGGCCGATGGCCTGCACCTCGACTGTGTGAAAGTGGACATGCCAGCCTTCCCGCCGCTCATCCGGGCACTGATCAGGATGCCCCTCGGTGCCCGTTTCGAGCTCCTGACCGCCCATGACCGGCGCCATCTCGCCCAAGCCGGGGAAGTCCGCCGCAACCCGCGCTTCCCCACTGTTTGGAAAGTCTAAAACCACTTTCTGATAGAATTCAGGCTAGACCCTTCAGTGTGTCATCAGCTCGTACGCGGGGCCCTCGGTAGTAACCCAGCCGTTTTGGCCGATGTTTCATTCGTATGGATTTTGATCAGCTCCACACCTTTCTCGAGATCGTCCGGCTGAAGAGCTTCTCGAAGGCGGCGCAGACCTGCTACCGCACGCAGCCCGCCATCAGCGCTCAGATCCGGCAGCTTGAGCACGAGCTGAAAGCCGAGCTTTTTGAACGGTTTGGAAGCCGGATTTCCCTGACCACGGCCGGCACCATCTTCGCCGGCTACGCTGAACGCCTGCTCGAACTCCGCCGCCAGGCCCAGAACGCCCTCAATGAACTCGAAACCTCGCCGCGCGGCGAGCTGGTCATCGCCGCGAGCGAAGCCACCTGCATTTACGTCCTGCCGCAGGTCTTTGCCGAATACAAAACCCAGTTCCCCGGCGTCCAGCTCCAGGTCAACCGTTCTTACGGATCGCGCGTGGTCGAAGCCGTGATGGAAAACGTGGCCGATTTCGGCCTCACCCAGCTTCCGGTCCTTGAAAAACGCGTCCAGATTGTCGAAATCTACCGCGACGAGATCCGCGCCATCGTTCCGGCCGACCATCCCCTCGCCCAGATGGAAAGGGTCACCTGCGAAGATCTGGTCCCCTACCCGCTCCTGCTGCCGCAAACCGGCATGACGCGCTCGCGTCTGAACGCCTGGTTCGAGACCGTGGAAGACGAACTTCAGGTCTCGATGGAACTCGACTCCTCGGAGACCATGAAGCGCTTCGTCATGGCCGGCCTCGGCATCGCGTTCCTGCCGGCCGCGAACTGCGCGCAGGAAGTCGCCGCCGGAAAACTGAAAACTCTCCAGCTCGCGCCCGAACCCATGTCCCGCAAGCTCGGCCTCATCTACCGCAAGGACAAAGCTCTGCCCAAATCGGCGCTCGGTTTCATCCAGGTCATCCTTGGCCAGTTCGGGTCAACCCGCCTGCCCCTTGCCGTTTGAGAGCCAGGCAGTCTGAGATACTATTCAAGGCTGTCCCGTGACCTGCCCCAAGTGCCATTCGACGATTGACCCTGCGCAAAAACTCTGCCCCGAGTGCGGCGCGCGTCTCTATCGCAACATCTCCGGCGTGATCCGCACCTCCGCGGTCATGATTTCCGCCGACGGCGAAGATCGTTTTTTCCACTCCGTGCAGGAAGTTCCCGAGCGCCTGCGCAAGCGCCTCATGGACTCGACGGCCGGCGATAACTCCGGCACCATCGTCATTGCCGACCGCGCCGGCAAAGAGCAGCTCACCCAGGCCCTCGCCCGCCGCGAATCCGCGCGGCAGCAGGCGGCGCGCTCGTTCGCCGATCTCGCGCTGCCCGAAACCCAGCTCCCGCCGCTCGAACCGGCCGCGACGGAGAAGCCCTCCGCCATCGCGCGCCTGCCGTGGATCGCGTGGGTCGGCTTCTTCCTCGTCCTCGCCGCCGCCGCGGGCATTTCCGCGTTCTTCGGAACGCGCTGGTAGTCCGGATAAAGGGCGTCCGGATAAAATCGATACTTGACCCGGCGAATCGTTGTATTCGGAGCATCAGGACAACTTGGAGTCGAGCTGTGCGCCGAACTCCGCCAGCGCGGCTATGAAGTACGCGGTTTCGAACGCGCCGCCCTGAGCATCACCAACGGCGAACAGGTGGAGCGCGCCCTCGCCGAGTTCGAGCCCTTCGCGGTTTTCAACTGCGCGGCCTATAACCAGGTGGATGTGGCGGAACGTGAACCCGCGGCCGCGCTCGACGCCAACGCCCTCGGCGTGCGCAACATCGCCGTCGCCTGCCGCCAGTCCGATGCCCGGCTCATCCACTTTTCGACCGACTACGTCTTCGACGGCGAACTCGACCGCCCCTACAAAGAGACCGACCCCACACACCCGCTCGGCGCCTACGCCGTCTCGAAGCTCGCCGGCGAACTCTACGCGCAGGCGTATCTCGCGCGGCCCATCATCATCCGCACTTCCGGCGTCTTCGGACCGGGCGGCCTGAAAACCGCGCGCGGCAATTTCCCCGAACTGATGCTGCGCCTCGCGCGCGAGGGCAAACCCCTGCGCATCGTCTCCGACCACGTCGCCTCACCCACCTTTGCACCCGCGCTCGCCAGCCGTTCCATCGACGTTCTGGAAAGGGACCTCGACGGCATCTTCCACATCGGCGGCGGCGAACCGATCTCGTGGTTCGATTACGCGAGACTGATCTTCGAAAAGGCCGGCGTCACCGCAGATCTCAACCCCACCAACGAACGCGAATACCGCACCGCCGCGCGCCGTCCGCGCTACTCGGCGCTCGATAACGCGCGGCTGCGCGAGTGCGGCATCGCGCCCATGCCGCCGCTGGCCCAGGCCGTCGAAGAGTATCTCGTGGCGCGCAAACGCTTCTGTTAAGATCCCAATGGAAGTTGCCGGTGCGGCGGCCCGGCCCAGTCCTCACACCTGACTGGCTGAGGTAAGCGCTTCCGGCTCGAGGCTCGCGCTCCTGCGCCGCAGCTGGATCATCGCCACCAGCACGGCGAACCCGGCGAGCAGCCCCATCGAAGCGCCAACCCCGAGCATCACCGGATCGGTCAGCTTGCCTTCGGCCCGAAGAAACGAACTCACCGCGACGTTCACGGTGATCGGAATCGTTGCCGCGAGCAACGGCATTTTCGGCCGGTCGAGCGCGAACAGGCAGCGCGCCGTCAGATCCATCAGGGCCCAGCCGAGCAGGCTCGGCGCCAGCCCCAGAAACACCCCCGACACGATCTTCGTCGATTCCGCCGTGAAGTTCCCGTGCTCGAAAATCAACCGCATGACCGGCGTGCGCAGCAGAATCCCGGCAATCGTCGCCACCAGCGCCGCCACCGCCATCAGACGCAGACCGCGCCCGATCAGGCGATAGCTCTCCTGCGTGTCATCCTTCCCGCGCAGCCGCGCGATCTCCGGCACGAGCGTCGAAGCCGCCGGATAGACCAGATACGCCACTACCACGTTCACGCAGCGCATCGTGTAATCGAAGGCCGCGGCCATGCCGGAGCCCGCGTGCGTCGCAAACGCGCGCGTCACCACCACGTTCGCGGCGATCAGGCCCGCGTACAGCAGAAACATCCCCGGCCGCGTCAGCAGCTCCGATGCGGGAATCGGCGCATGCTCCACTTCTCTGCGCATGTCCGCGGTAGCGAACCAGGTGATCGCAAGCTGGAGGCACGCGCCCGCCGTATACCCGATGGCGAATCCGTAAATCCCGAGCGCCTTCCACAACACAAGCGCCGAGACGATGGTGGTCCCGTTCAGACAGACCTGATAAAGCCCGGGGATCAGAAACCGGCGCTCCGTATAGAGCAGCGCCGAAAACACCGCGGCCATGCCCGCGAACCACATCGAAGGCGCCAGCAGCCGAACCAGCGTCTCCGTCTGCTGGTGTTGCTGCGGGCTCAATCCGGGGCCAAGCAGATACGCGAGAGGCGAAGCGAACACGATCACCGCCAGGCTCGCCGCCGCCAGAATCGAACCGAACACCCGCAGGCTGCGCGCGAACACAGCCAGCCGGTCGCCTTCGCGCCGCAGCATCAGCATGGGCACGAACGCGAACAGCATCGTGTTCACGAGCACCGAATTGAAAGTATCGATGGGCCCGGTCGCGACCGCCAGCGCATCGGCGTGCGCGCGCGTACCCAGCAGGTATGCGATCAGGGCAACGCGAAAGAATCCGGTGATGTTGCCGAGAAGAATGCCGGCTCCCACCACCAGGCCGCCCTGCACGAGAGAATTCCTCGGCGGGTCACCGGCCTGGCTGGAAGCGAACCGTGACAGATTAACTCCGTGCGGCGGCCAGCGCGGCTTCGTAGTTGGGGTGGTCGGCCACCTTCTCCACGTATTCCACGTACTTCAGTTTGTCGTCCGGGCCGACCACGAAAATCGCGCGGCTCAGAATCCGCATTTCCCTGATCAGAGTCCCGTAAGCCGTGCCGAACGAAGCGGCGCGGTGATCGGAGAGCATCTTCACGTTGTCGAGCGCGAAGGAATTGCAGAAACGCTTCTGGCCGAACGGAAGGTCCATGCTGACGGTGTAGATGTCCACATCATGCAGCTTCGCGGCTTCTTCATTGAAGCGCTTGGTCTGCATGTCGCACACGGGCGTATCGAGCGACGGCACCACGCTGAAGATCCTCGTCTTGTGTCCGGTATCGGCCAGATGCACTTCTTTCAGCCCGCTGTCCACCGTCGTAAAATCCGGCGCGGGATCCCCCGCCTTGAGCTGCGGACCCGCCAGTTCAAACTGCCGGCCCATCATCGTCGTTGCGCGT
>DASPQQ010000412.1:0-3750 GCA_035624885.1 Bryobacteraceae bacterium
CGATTCCCGCACCTTCTGGTGCTGCGTCGCCGCTTCCTCGAAGCTCACGCCGATGGTGATCGACCGGGCCACGGCGGCGCTCAACCCGCTTGCTTCCAGTTCCGCCAGATCCGCGCGGAAGATGGCTTTCGGGGTGCGGAAGCGCTCCAGCAGTTGCCCGATCCTTCGGGTGCCGAGCCCGGGGACGAGGCGCAGCGCCAGCCAGGTGAGAGACTCTTCCTCAGTGAGCGAAATCGGTGCGGCAGCCATTGCCTAAAATAGTCCTCACAGGCATCCAGGTTCTCATCCCACATGAAAAAAGACGCGGATTACTTTGCAGACGAGCCGCCCGGCCACCGGGCGGAACTGGTTTTCGTGGCGAAGCGGCTGAAGGACGCAATCCGGGTCGAAGAAGTCTTCACCAATGCGGGCGTCAACTTCGGCGTCGAGCCCGATGAATACCAGGGAGGGATCATCTTCAAGACCGCCCGCGTCGGCGCCTTCTTCTACGTGCGGCAGGAAGCGCGGGAGCAGGCCGTCGCGGTGCTGCTCGAAAACGGCTATGTGCCGGTGGAACCGAATGGCGAGACCGGCGCGGAACGGTAAGATCAGGTTATGAAGCTTCTGGTCACGCTCGAACCCGACGAATCCGGCATGATCGTCGCGGAATGCCCCGCGATTCCCGGCTGCGTTTCGCAGGGAAAGACGGAAGCCGAGGCTCTGCGGAACATTCACGAGGCGATTGTCGGCTGTCTTGAGGCACGCGCCGCAAACGGCATGCCCCTGACGATCGAAGTGCGCGAAATCGAGGTTCCCGTCTCCGGTTGAGTTCCCTCGGCTCTGTTTCCGGAGAAGAGGCCGTGCGGGCCTTCCGGAAACCGGGGCGGGTCAAAGACCGCCAGCGCGGAAGCCACATCATTCTGATCAAACCCAGCCACACCGCCAGCCTGTCCGTGCCGCTCCACAGAGAACTGACGCCAGGCACGTTGCGGGCACTGATTCGCGCGGCCGGCATGACGAACCAACAGTTTGCAAAACTGCTCTGAACTTCACCTGTCCGGATATACAATTCTCCTTTATGGCAAAACTTGGGTTTCTGGGACTGGGTCTGATGGGCTATCCGATGGCCCGCAATCTGATCAAAGCCGGGCACGATGTTGCACTGTGGTCGCACACGGGCTCGAAGGCGAAACAACTGGCGGCGGAAGCGGGCGGGCGCGTCTGCTCAACGCCGGCCGAAGCCGCCCAGGGCACGGAAGCTACCTTTATATGTGTCGGGAATTCGAAAATGTCGGAGCGGGTCATCCTCGGCCAGGACGGCATCCGGTCCGGCGCTCCGAAGGGTTCGGCAGTCGTCGACGCCAGCACGGTAAGCCCCAGTTCCAGCCGCCATGTCCATCAGGAGTTGGCCAAAGCCGGCATCGATTTCCTCGGCGCTCCCTGCACCGGGTCGACGCCCGGCGCCAACGCCGGCACCCTGACCTTCATGGTCGGCGGCGACGAGAAGGTCTTTGAGCGGGTGAAGCCCTGGCTCGAGGTCATGGGCAAGAAGCTCTACTACTGCGGCGGTCCCGGCATGGGCCTTCACGCCAAGCTCACCCAGAACCTCGTCCTCTCCAATATCCTGCAGGCTTTCAACGAAGGCATCGTGCTCAGCACGAAGGCCGGCATGGACCCGAAGCTCATGCTCGACATTCTCGACAACAGCGCCGCGAAATCGGGCCTGATCAACTACAAGGCCCCGTTCATCTTCAGCCGGAATTTCGAAACCAACTTCTCCGTAAAGTGGATGCACAAGGACATCGGGCTCATGCTGGAGTCGGCCGAAGAGATGGGCGTGCCCCTGTTTCTGACTTCCATAACCCGCCAGATCTTCCAGACGGCCATCGCCGAAGGTCATGGCGAAGAGGATATCTGCTCTACTATCAAAGTCTTGGAAGGAATCACCGGGGTCGAAGTCAAAGCCTGACGTTCGATATATAACACGCATCCAAATTTTGTATACAAAATTTGGTTGATTCCAAAAATGATTTCTACTAGTATTGGAATCAAGCCGGGGAGTAATTAGTAACTCCCACCAAAGCGAGACTAACCTCTAAACTGAAAGACCCCTGAAGCAAACTCCCCGGCGCCCGCAAGGGTCTTTCAAACGAACCTGATTCCCAAGTAGCTGATCTTAAAGCTCATGTTATGATTGGGGCGTTGCGTACCCTTACGGTTCTCGGCTCCACGGGCTCGATCGGCACCAGCACGCTGGACGTCGTCCGCCAGAATCCGGAGCGTTTTCAGATATTTGCACTCGCCGCAGGGCGCAATATCGGGCTCCTGGCGCAGCAGATTGCCGAGTTCCGGCCCCGGGTGGCCGTCGTCCAGGAGCCGGAAGCCATCACCCGGCTGCGGCAAACACTTTCCGATTCTGGAATTCCCTGCCCGGAGCTGCTTTCCGGGCCTGAGGCCCTGGTCGGCATCGCGACCGCTCCCGAAGCGGACACGGTGATGTCCTCGATCGTCGGCGTGGCCGGCCTCGAGGCGACCTACGAGGCCCTCTGCCACAAAAAGCGCGTCGGACTTGCGAACAAGGAAGTCCTGGTTTCGGGCGGCAAACTGGTGATGGAAGCGGTCAGGAACCACGGCGCCGAGATGATCCCGGTCGATTCCGAGCACAACGGAGCGCACCAGTGCCTGCGCGCCGGCCTGCGCCGGGAAGCCAACCGGCTCATCCTGACGGCTTCCGGCGGCCCGTTCCGCCTTACACCGAAAGAAGCGCTCGAATCCGTGACCCCGGCCGACGCTCTGCGTCATCCAACGTGGAAGATGGGAAACCGGATCACCATCGATTCGGCCACCCTGATGAACAAGGGCTTTGAAGTGATCGAAGCCTGCTGGCTTTTCGACTTTTCGCCCGATGAAGTGGATGTGGTGGTGCATCCGCAATCGACGGTTCACGCCATGGTGGAGTATAACGACGGCAGCGTGATCGCCCAGGTCTGCGCCACCGATATGCGGATGCCGATCCAGTACGCGCTGACCTGGCCGGAACGGGCTCCGGCGCCGGTTCCGAAGATCGACTGGTCGGAAGCGCGCCAATGGGAGTTCCACGCGCCGGATCGGGATAAGTTCCCGCTCCTCGGCCTCGCCTACGAGGCGCAGCGCAACGGCGGGATCGCGACATGCGTCCTGAACGCAGCGGATGAAATCGCCGTGGAGGCGTTTCTCGCGGGAAAAATCAGTTTCCCGGGAATCGCGAGGGTCGTGGCGGAGACACTGCAGCGGACACCCGGTTCGGAAGCGCGCTCGATTCGTGAAATACTGGAAGCAGACCGGGCGGCGCGCGCAACGGCTCGCGATCTGGTGGCGAAACAGCCGGTAGCGGCCCAGGTATAGATGGGGATTTTTTGAATGGGTGCATTTCTTCTGAACGTCTGGTGGCTGCTGGTGCTGATCGGGGTGATGATCCTGATCCACGAACTGGGTCATTTCTGGGCAGCGCGGGCGTTTGACGTCAAAGTGGAGGTCTTCAGCTTCGGGTTCGGCCCGCGCCTGTTCGGCTTCCGCCGCGGCGAAACCGATTATCGTTTCTCGCTGGTTCTGTTCGGCGGCTATGTGAAGATGGCCGGCGAACAACAGCCCGGCGACAGAGCCAGCGATCAGGCCGCACTCGAGCAGGTCGACGATCCCCGCTATCTGAATCGCAAACCGCGCTGGCAGCGGCTGATCATTACCGCGGCGGGTCCTTTCATGAACGTGGTGCTCGCCATCGCGGTGCTGACC
>DASPQQ010000413.1:0-2390 GCA_035624885.1 Bryobacteraceae bacterium
TCGTCACGCGGGGGCATGAAAATATCGGCGCGGCGCTGGCCGCGTGGTGGCTGTTGAGGCTGGTTGGGCGTTAGTGATTTCTTCGATCGAGGGCGGCGGCTGGAGGGACAGACAGCCTCGGCCACTGGCTGTGCTCGGTGACTGAGCATCGCGGGGACAAGGCTGACCGCTGGTGTGCGTGGCGCGGAAAAGGTGTCTGTCCCTGGGTGCCCGGTGCGGCTGCGAGCGAAATCCATTTACAAGAGAGGCAGAACTGGCAGCCTTTTTCGGCGCGTGGCGTAGAGCGGCATCGAGGGTTGAAAGCGAAAAAGGCGCCGGTTTAGCCTGTCCCGCAGTTTTTCAGTCCTGCTAGGAAACGATGGTCAGGCCGGGATGGCGCGCTTTCCCGGCAGCCGTGCGGGCGGCTTCGTTGACGTTGAAGAGCTCGAAGGAATCGAACTCGTCTTCGCTCACGGGCGTGAGCGCGGTGTCCATGTACTTCGCGGCATCGGGATCCTGCTTGAGCGCGCGGCGGAAAGCGCCGTAGCGGAGCACGGCGATCCCGAGCTTCACGTGCTTGTAGATGAGATCGGCCACATACTTCGGATAGAAGACGAGCGGGCTTTCGATCGGCATGGGCGGACGGCGGTCGCGCCGGTATTTGCGCCGCAGATAACCGCCCTGAAGCGGATGGATCTTTTCGAGTTCCGCGCAGCCGTAATACCAGACGAGGAGGAACAGTACCTTGCCCGCGCTGATGCCGGTGGCGGCGGCGCGGCGCATCACGGTCTTCATGTGGTCGGGTGAAAAGTAGACGCGCCACGCATCCTGATAAACCTGCTCCCACTCCTCCTTCGACATGCGGGGATGGTGCATGGTGGCGTGCTCGAGATCGTACTTGTTCAGATCCGGCTCCATGTACTGGCCGGCCTTATACAGCTTCTGGTGATCCTCGGAACCCGGCAGCGGCGTGAGGCAGTGGAACTCGAGCAGATCGATGGGCAGTTCGCGCTGGATGATCCCGATATCGCGTTTGATCGATTCCGGGGTATCGGAAGGGAAACCGAGGATGTAACCGGCGAAGACCGTCACGTGCGCGGCCTTCCACGCAAGCAGCATCTTGCGGTACTCCGTGATCTTGTTCTGCTTCTTCTTCGCTCCGCCGAGGCTTTCCGGGTTGATGTTTTCGAGGCCGATGAAGACCCGCACCACGCCGGCGCGGCCCGCTTTTTCGACGAACTTCGGCAGCCGGTGACACATGGTGTCCACCTGGATGACGAACTTCACATCGAGCTTCTCGACTTCACGCAGATGGATGAGCCGGTCGAAGATCTTTTCCCAATCCGCATTGCGGGCGAAGTTGTCGTCCGTGATGAAGAAACGTTTGATGCCCTGCGCGAGATTGCGGCGGATGATCTCTTCGATTTCATCCGGCGTGCGGCGGCGCGATTTGCGGCCCTGCACGTTGATAATGGTGCAGAAGGAGCACTGGAACGGGCAGCCGCGTCCGGCATCGAAGCTGGTGAGGCTTCCGCCGGTGCGCTCCACGCGCGAGACCGGAAGCATGGGCAGCGTGGTGCCTTCGAGCGAAGGCAGGTCCGCCATGAAGTTGTAGAGCGGCTGCAGTTTTCCGGAGAAGGCGTCGCGCAGAACGGTTTCGAATCGGCCTTCCGCTTCACCCGCGAACAGGGAAATGCCCAGCGCCATGGCTTCCTTGAGCTCCGGCGTGGGTTCGGGCAGCATCGACAATACGCCCGAAACGTGGAAGCCGCCGATGCAGACATTCACGCCCGATCTGCGCAGCACGCGCGCGATATCCATGGCCCGGGGATACTGATTCGACTGCACGCCGACGAGCGCCACAAGGCCGTTGCCGTTCGCCATCGAGCGCGCAATGCGGTCTGGGCGGACGCGCGTGTTGGTTTCGTCGATCAGCGAGATCTCGATTTCGACGTCATCGCCGAGCACGCGGCGTTCCTTGCAGTCGAGCGCCAGGCCGTTGAGCACGGCCAGCGTGTTCGAAGGGATCGCGGAGCGCAGCCACTGGATGGGATAGCCGTCGTCGTCGTAGTGGGTCGGCTTGATCAGCAGGAGCGGGAAGCGCTTCGGCATTTGTAACCGACAATACTACAGAACTCACGACTTACGCGGGTTGCTGCCGGCGGCAAGCTTCCTGCCCAGTTCCCCGAAGCGGGCCTTGGCGCGGGACTTGAGAAGGCGGAACTGATTGTAAGTGAGGCCCATTTCCTCGCAGATCTGCTCCTGGGTCTGCTCGAGAACGTAGAAGCGGCGCAGGATTTCACGGTCGCGGCGCGACACGCCTTCGAGGACGCGGCGCGCGATGTCGGCCCGCTGGCGGGCCATCACGGAATTCTCCGGATTATCGCGCCAGTCGGTGACGGAGAAGAGCG
>DASPQQ010000414.1:0-2713 GCA_035624885.1 Bryobacteraceae bacterium
ACTGCGACCATTTTGTGAGCTCTTCCCGTTGAACCTCGGTGATCTGCAGCAAGTCTCTATAGCGTGGCACAACCTCCAGGCGTGTGCTGCACGCAAAAGGTTACCTAATCACTGAGACAGTTCACTAGCCGCTGAAGGAAAAGTTCCGGAAGACAAGAAAAAAGCAGAAGGCCGTGGTGAGCACGCAGAGCGCGGCGAGAGCGCGCCAGAAGGCCTCGCGCGCGGGAGAAGAATGAACGGGCGTGCCGGCGAGATAGCCGACGGCGAATCCGCCGGCGAGCCCGCCAAGGTGCGCCCAGTTGTCGATGCCCGGGATCAGAAACCCCATGGCGAGAACGTAGACGACCCACCGGATATAAAAGCTGCGGATGGCGCGGCCCATGGACGTGCGGTTGGTGACGCCGACCGCGATCATGGCGCCGATGAGGCCCATGATGCCGGCCGAGGCTCCGACGGAGAGCGCACGGCTTTCGATCGCGCTCATGTAGAAACCGGCCACGCTGCCGGTGAAGTAGATCACGAGAAAGCGCGGCGTCGAGTAGACCTCTTCGGTCTGGGCGCCGAGGTCGTAGAGCACCCAGCTGTTCATGAGGATGTGCAGCCAGCCGCCGTGGAGGAAACCGGCGGTGACGAGACGCCACCACTGGTGCTCCTGGAAGATCAGGGGATCGAACTTGGCGCCGAGAGCCACCAGCGCCTGGCCTTCGCCCATGGTTTGCTGCAGCCAGAGCGTGGCGAGGAAAAAGCCGGCGTTGATGAGCAGAATGAGCACGGTGGTGAAGTGCGCGTGCGGGATCAGGCCGCCGAGGATCTGAGCGGGCTGGCGGACATCGATGGCGCGCGGGCCGACGCGGTGATCGCAATAAGGGCAGACCCGGTCGCTGGTGGTGATAAAGGCCCGGCAGTTCGGGCACATGCGTCGGTTTTCCACGGTTATGAGTGCGCTTCCCGCCGGACGAGCTGGAATCCGGGAACGGCGGCGACGAGCAATTTCAGGATATCCAGGCCGGAGTAGAGGCCATGGAGGGTCCGGAACGGGGAGACGGCGATATCGCTGACGGCGGCGGCTCCGAGCCACACGCCCGCGAGCAGCGCAGAGATTCCGCGGAACTGGATCACTTCGCCAATTGTCGCAAACGTAACCATCGCGGAAACCGGTGTGTCCGGGCGTATTGGCTTCGGGGTGGTGGTTGAGAGTAAGCTGAATAGAGCCATGACGGAAAATTCGATTCTCTTCATTGCAAGCGAAGGGAAGCGCGGCATGAAAATCCAGGATGTGCTGCTCGAAGGCGTGGACGGGAAGGTCGACTTCGTGCGCGTGGAGTCCCTGTTCGATGCTCTGCGGACGCTGCAGGAACGCTCGTTCGATCTGATCGTTGTGGATCTGGCTCTGCCGGACAGCGACGGAATCGGGGCGGTGAAGCATCTGAAGCAGGATGCGCCGCATACGCCGCTGATCGCGCTGTGCCCGGCGGAAGAGCGGGAACTGGGAGTCAATGCGGTGCGCAATGGCGCGCATGATTTCTTCTGCCACGAAGATCTGGATGTGGCGGCGTTCCGCAAGTCGGTGGCGAGCGCACTGGCGAGCGGGGAGAAGGAAGCGGCACACAGCGGCGCGAACCGGCGGACGAATGTGCGGTTCCCGGTGCGGCTGGCGGTGAATTATCAGGCGCTGGAGCATCCGTTTTTCTCGGGCACGGCCGTGAGCGAGACGCTGAACATCAGCAGCAAGGGTCTGCTGTTTGCCACCAGTCATCCCCTGCAGCCGGGACAGCTGCTGCAGGTTTCGGTCGACTGGCCGGCGCGCCTCGAGAATGAGATTCCGCTCAAGCTGGTAGCCGAGGGCCGCGTGATCCGCGTGGTGGATGGCCAGGCGGCGGTGCGGATCGACAAGTACGAATTCCGTACCCGCAGGGTGCGGCCGGCGGAGCCGGCTTCCGGCACGAAATAATCAGCCGAGCAGACGGCCCTGGCGCAGATAGGCCGGGACATCCAGTTCTTCCTCAAAGGCCGGCTCGGGGGCCATTGGCGCCGGCGCGGCTTCCAGAACCGGTTCGGGCTCGGCCGCGGGCGGCTCCGGCTCGCGCGGGGTAAAGAAATCGGGATCGGGCTGCCGTGCCGGCGGGGCCGCGGCCGCGGCCGCGGCGGGATGGCCCGAGGGCGCGAAGCCGGTCGCGATAACGGTCACCTTGACCGTGTCCGCCATGGCGTCGTTGGCAATGACGCCGAAATTGAGCTGCAGGTCGTCGCAGTCGGCGGCTTCGCGGATGATGGAGCAGGCTTCGTTGATCTGGTGCAGGCCGATGTCGCTCGAGCCGGTGATGTTCATCAGCACCTGACGCGCTCCCTTGATGCGCGTGTCTTCGAGCAGCGGCGAATTGATGGCGGCGCGGGTGGCTTCGACGGCCGCGTTTTCGCCGCTCGCCGTCGCGTTGCCGATCAGCGCGTAGCCCATGCCGGAGATGGCGGCCTTGATATCGGAGAAATCGAGGTTGATGAGGCCGGGCGTGAGGATGATTTCGCTGATGCCTTCGACGGCCTGGCGCAGAACGTCATCGGCCATCCGGAAGGCCTGCGCCATGCTGGCGCCTTTGGGCGCGATGCGCAGCAGGCGGTCGTTGGGGATGGTGGTGAGGATGTCGACGGAAGCGGCGAGATCGTCGACGCTGCGTTCGGCCTGGCGCATGCGCTTGCCGCCTTCGAAGGTGAAGGG
>DASPQQ010000415.1:0-11238 GCA_035624885.1 Bryobacteraceae bacterium
CGACGGCGAGCCGCTCATCGACCATCCGCAATCCGAGCGCTTCGCCAAACTCCTCGCCATCGTCCCTCCCGATCACATCGTCCGCCACACCGTCACCACAGACCCCGCCGCTGCCGCCGAATTCCTCCGCCTCTCGCTCGAAGCCGGCCACGAAGGCATCATGGCCAAATCCACGTCCTCGCTCTACATCGCCGGAGGACGCGGCCAGGCCTGGCTCAAGATCAAGAAGGCCCACACGCTCGATCTCGTCATCCTCGCCGCCGAATGGGGCAGCGGACGCCGCAAGGGCTGGCTCAGCAACATCCATCTCGGCGCGCGCGATACCGCGAGCGGCGGCTGGGCCATGCTGGGCAAAACCTTCAAGGGCATGACGGACGAAATGCTGCGCTGGCAAACGGAACAACTCCTCGCCATCGAAACGCATCGCGAAGGCCACACCGTTTACGTGGAGCCGAAGATCGTGGTCGAAATCGCGTGGAGCGATATCCAGATCAGCCCGCGCTACGAAAGCGGTCTCGCGCTCCGCTTCGCCCGCGTAAAACGCTACCGCACGGATAAAACCGCAGCCGAAGCCGACACTTTCGAAACCGTGAAGAAACTGGCGGGAATCGCCTGAGCCTTACTGACAGAAAACGCTGGCGAGATTCTGCAAATCCCGCGCCTCTCTGCCGATCGCATCCGGGAAGCAAACCCGGTTCTTCCCCGAAGTCTTCGCGGCATACATCGCCTGATCCGCCACGCGCAGCAGATGATCCGCATCGCGCGCATCGTCCGGATACAGGCTGACCCCGATGCTCACCGTGCAGGCCAGCTCCGCTCCGTCGATCACCAGCGGTTCGCGGGCAATCTGCAGAACGTCGCGCGCCATCTCGGCCGCCGTCTCCGCGCTCACCCCTTCGGTAATCACGGCCGTGAACTCATCGCCGCCGAGCCGCGCCACCAGCCCGCGTTTCTCCACGCACTTCGCCAGACGCTGCGCCACTTCGCAGAGGAACAGATCGCCCACCCGGTGCGAATGCACGTCATTGATCTGCTTGAACCCGTCGAAATCGACGTAGAACATCGCCACGCGCCGTCCCCGCTCCTGCGCTTCCGCGATCGACCGGTTCAGCACGTCGCCCATGCCGCGGCGGTTCGGCAGCCCCGTCAGATTGTCATGCAGCGCCAGCATCGCCAGATCGTGGTTATCCGAAATCTGCCGCCAGTAAGCCTTGTTCAGCTTCCGGCCCGTGATGCTCATATACGTCAGGAACAGGGCATAGACCAGCACCAGATTCCATCCCTGTCCGCCGGCCGCCAGCTGCGCCACCATCTCCGGCGCGATGAGCAGGATCAGCGCCGCGCGAATCTGCTGCACATCGTGCACAACGAGCGTCATCATCCCGACCACGATGCCCGAATGGCACAGCGTCACCACCATCGTGTCCCTGTCGAAGCGCCCGAACGCGCAGATCGAGTACGCGGGAACCAGACCCCACAGCGCGGCGCACAGCAGCACCAGCACCATATGCTGCAGGTGCCACCGCTGCGTGCTCGCGGCATCCGGACAATCCTTCTGTCGCAGCAGCATCAGCCGCACCGCCGAAAGCACCACCAGCACCCCGAACGCGCCCCAGGCGACCGCAGGCGCGCGGCTCGCCACGCTGCTGGCCGCAAACAGAACCAGCATGCACAATGGATGCGCCCAGGCGCCCTGCAGCGACCGGGCCGCGAGATCCGTCCTTACTTTTTCCGCGAGATGTCTTTGCCGCTCGGAGCTGAGCACTCTAACGTTGTTATCGGCAAAGAGAGTCGGATTTCTACCGAACGGCGCCTGCTGCCCGCCCTCGAGCATGCCCTTCATCACCGTAAAGTTTTCCTCATGGCAGGGTGATCGGAGTGCGAAAGGGGGATCGTCACCTTCCGGGGTCTCGTCCCTGTATCCGGGTCGTCGATCCGGATCTCGTAGTTGAGCTGGTCCGGCCACATCCGCCTGTGTGAATAACGAACTCCCAACGAGCTAAAGGCGCATTTCGGTAAAGCAGTAGACCGGAATGGCAGGCCGGAAAAACGCTCCTCTTTCTTAGTAGAATGTCCTGCATGCTGAGCAGGATCCTTTCGACAACCCTCCTCCTTTCCGCGCTGGCCTCCGCCGCCGTCACCCGCGTCGAAGTCGCCAGACGCACCGACCTTCCCGTCGCCAACTACGAGCAGATCACCGGCAAAGTCTACTTCGCCGTCGATCCCAAACTCCCCGCCAACCAGATCATCGCCGATATCGACAAGGCCCCGAAGAACGCCTCCGGCCAGGTCGAATTCTCCGCCGACCTCGTCGTCCTGCGCCCCAAAGACAAATCAAAGAGCAACGGCACCGCGCTGCTTGAAATCTCCAACCGCGGCGGCAAAGGCATGCTCGGCATGTTCGATCTCAACAACGGCCGCGACCTCTCGAAAGCCGAAGACTTCGGCGATCCTCTCCTGCTCGAACAGGGCTTCACCCTCGTCTGGGTCGGCTGGGAATGGGACGTTCCGCCGCGCGAAGGCATGATGCACCTCTACGCGCCAACCATCAAAGGACTCACCGGCGTCGTCCGTTCTGAAATCGAAGCCGATCAGAAAGGCGTCACCACCGCCAGCCTCGGCGACCGCGGCCAGGTCGGCTACGTCGTCGCCGACCCCGCCACTGCCACCCTCACCGTGCGCGATCACATCAACGCCGAGCGCACCACCATCCCGCGCGACCAGTGGAGCTTCACGCCCGATGGCAACCACATCAGCTATCCCGCCGGCTTCATCCCCGGCAAGTATTACGAAGTCGTCTACACCGCGAAGGATCCCTCCGTGGCCGGCCTCGGCCCCGCCGCCGTGCGCGACTACATCTCGTACATCAAGGCCAACGGCGAAGTGAAACGCGCCATCGGCTTCGGCACTTCGCAGAGCGGCCGCTTCCTCCGCACCTTCCTCTATTACGGCTTCAACGCCGATGAAAAAGGCAAGATGGTCTTCGACGGCGTCTGGGCGCACGTCGCCGGCGCCGGCCGCGGCAGCTTCAATCTCCGCTTCGCCCAGCCCTCGCGCGACGGCAACCCCATCCAGAACGTTCTCTACCCCGTCGATATCTTCCCCTTCACCGACGAGCCCGAAACCGATGAAGGCGTCACCGACTCCATCCTCGCCAAAGCAAAGAAAGACGGCGTCGTGCCGAAGATCTTCTACACCAACGGCGCTTACGAATACTGGGGCCGCGCCGCGTCTCTCATCCACATCAGCCCGGATGGCAAGAAGGACGTGCCGCCCTCGCCCAACACCCGCATCTACTTCAACGCGGGCGCTTCGCACGGCGCCAACGCCGAACCCATCTACCGCAATACGCAGAATCGCCTCAACCCCAACGATTACCGCTACGCCATGCGCGCCCTGCTCATGGACATGAACGCCTGGATCACCGACGGGACCGCGCCGCCCGATTCCCAGATCCCGCAGGTCGGCAAAGACAACCTCGTCGCCGAAAGCGCGCTCAACTTCCCGAAGATCCCCGGCGTGAAGATGCCCGATACGCCCTGGCTCGCCTGGCGCGCCGATTACGGCCCCGATTTCAAGAAAGGCATCGTCACCAACGAACCGCCGAAGATGACCGGCAAGCCGTTCCCCATGCTCGTCCCGCAGGTGGATCAGGATGGCAATGAAACTTCCGGCATTCGTCTGCCCGAGCAGAGCGTCCCGCTCGGGACACTGACCGGCTGGAACCTGCGCGATGCGAAGATCGGCGCGCCCGACATCATGTATACGCAGGTCGGCTCCTTCATCCCGTTCGCCCGCACGAAGGCCGAACGCGAAAAGACCGGCGACCCGCGCCTCTCGCTCGAAGAGCGCTACGGCACGAAAGACGCGTATCTCGCGAAGATCCAGGCAGCAGCGAAGCAGCTGGTGGCCCAGCGCGAGATGCTCGAACGCGACATCCCGAGAGTGACCGAGCGCGCCTCGGCTCAGTGGGATGCCGTGATGGCTGGCAAGTAGGGACGCGCGGCGCTCGCCGCGCCTTGGTTGTGCCAACCGATACCCGTCCCGCCAGCACCGCCGAATCAGGTGCGCCGCGGCTTCTTCCCGCCGCCCGCGGAATCTCCGCAGGTTGTTGACCCGGGGCTGTTTGCACGTTAGAAGCCGGGGGATGCGACTTCAGTCGCGTGTGGCCCTGGCAACCGCCAGCCCGGAGACGCGCGTCTGCTCTCAACCTTTGATTTTCCGCAAAACGAACCCAATTTCGGGCTCGACGCAAGTCTGTTTCATGGCACAACGGTACACCCGAGGATCAACCATTCAGGTGACCCGTCGCGCTAACAGGCTGCTGAAAAACACTGGGACAGACCAAACTGGCACCTTTTTCGCCGTGCGAAATCACGTGTTTTCAGTGAGGCGCTCCGGCGAAAAAGGGTGCCCAGTTCTGTCTGTCCCGGTTTTTCAGCAGCCTGCTAAGCCGTTGAAGACAAACTGAAGAAAGAGGAAAATGGTTCGGAATACGGCGCCCTGCCGCCGCCTCGTCGAGCCCCGCCGCCGAAACGGGGATTGAACTCGGTCCGCAACGTTAGCGGTGATTGAAGACCCTGGCGGCCCGCTAAAGCTGTTCTCGATTGCCGGGCTGGGATGTCATAGGGGCAGCACGGTCCCAGTCCTGAGTCGCCCTTCGGTATCGGGCGCGGGGGCTCTCCCGGAACCGGACTTGAAGACTTTGAGCAATTCACGGGTCTGCCGGCGGAGCGGTAAAGTGCTGGATAGCGGAGGAAAGCAATATGCCAGAGACCCAATACGGCCTTCCCCTCTTAGTTGATAACCTTTCCGGGTCCGGCGTCGCCCGGGGACTCAAGCGCATCCGCTTCGAGAGCGGTGATAGCGAGGGCGGCTACAGCGAGCGCTGGCTTCAGAAGCTTATTAGCCGCTACCCGAACGTCCTGCCGATTCAGCAGATTGAGCCCACGCTCACCCCGGCTGTGCCGGTGTGCATGGAACTCCCGGTGGGATCTGGTTTTGTCGATAACCTTTATGCCACACCTGACGGTGGCCTGATAATCGGCGAAACCAAGCTTTTTAGGAATCCTGAAGCTCGACGGAAGGTGGTCGGCCAGATCATCGACTACGCGAAGAACCTGTCCGCGATGTCGTACGAGAAGCTTGAGGAGGCGATCTTCAAAGCAGAAGCGCCGGATGGGGCCGGAGGTCACCCAAAGCTCGGGCTCTTCGGGACCGTTGCATCAGCCTGTGGTGGCGAAGAGATGGACGAGACGCTGTTCTTCGAGGCCGTTTCGCGCAACCTTGAACGAGGCCGTTTCCTTCTTCTGGTCATCGGAGACGGAATACAGGCTGGGGCCGAAAGCATGGTCGAGTTCCTTCAGCAGCACGCCGGAATGCATTTCTCGTTCGGTCTCGTTGAATTGGCGACCTTCGAGTTGCCAAGCGAGATGGGCGGCTATATGGTCCAGCCCCGTGTTCTTGCCCGGACCAAGAACATCGACAGAGGCATAGTGACTATCGACAATGGCAGGATTACAGTCAGCCCGCCGCTGGCCCAGATGTCGGGCCTCAAGGGTATCACTAAGCGAACTACTCTCAGCGAAGAGCAGTTCTATGAAGAGCTTGATGCGAAGGTTCCAGACGTTGTGTCCCGTCTGAAGCCTCTCACCGCACGCCTCGGAGCCATCGGCGTCGAGATCGATTTCGGAAAGGACTCGATGATCTTCCGATGGCGCCCTGACGATCAGCGCTCTTGGAACCTGGGAACGGTTACGACTTCAGGCAAGGTCTGGACAGACACGCTCAATTATCAGGCAGACCAGGTCGGGCTCATCCATCTCAGCCACGCGTATTTGAAGCGGCTAGCGTCCGTGTTGCCCGGCGCCTATGTAAAAGAGCTTGCGAAGCCTACCTCTTGGTACGTCGCCAAGGCAGGGACGTACGTCACCGTCGGCGATTTGCTAGGCCACGCGGACGAATGGCTCCTCGCCCTCCAGGGGTTTATGGCAGACGCGACGTCGGCGCTCAAAGACCAATAACGAGGCCCGACTGGTCTTTGTCATACGGATGTGGAGCATTAGCCTGGCCACGAGCGGGACGACCCTGTGGCTACCGCCCCGTACAGTTTCGGCAGCACGTCACTCTCACCAATCCGAATGAGGTAGTTGATGGGGCTTGTGTCAGCGACGACGATCATCCGGCGCGATGCTCGTCGGAAGCGTCACGCGCTTTCAGCATCGCCACAATGCGATCTGCTTCCCGCATATCGTGCTCGAGATCTTGCATGTCGTAGTGCAGGTAAACTCCATGCTCCTTCAGGAATCCATGAACCTCCAAACGGGTTGGAAAGCCCAGCAACCGCCGAACAGCCGATTCGCCGAGTCTCTTGCTCCGGTATCCCTCGAGCGCAAGCGCTTCGAGCGCGGCCCGGGCCGGGTCCTGGTCGGGCGCGATCACGCCTGCGATGTTGTCGGGGATATCAAGAGCAATATGCATGGGCGTCCTTCTTCATTCTGCCAGAGGATTCGGCCGCACCTGAAAATGCACCACCTTAGCCAGCGTGCCCTTCCCGGTTTCGCTGTGGAACGGCGTCCGTGTACCCCACGTTGTCCACACGCCCTTGCCCTTCCATCCTGCCTTCGCATCATCAATCCGCCCATCCATCCCCTTGGCAAAGAACCCCAGCGGATAAGGCACGCGCAGCACCACCCACCTCCCGTTCACCAGCGCAATCAGCGAATCCGAAGAATTCCCCGTCACAATCGGCGTATTCTTCCCCAGCCCGAGCGTATCGAACTGATCCACCCAGTCGTAATAATGTGAATCCGCGCTGCCCGAATCGGTCACGCCCTTGAAATTCGGACCCGGCGTCGCATACAGCGTCCACCCTTCCGGACAATGCTGCCCCGTCGCCGTCGGCCCGTTCAGCTTGCCCGTGCACTTGCGCCGGTCGAAACTCGCCAGATGCCCGCTGCCCAGCGCCACCCACGCCACGCCGTTGCCATCCACATCCATCCCGCGCGGCGAATATCCCGAAACCTTCGCCTTCGGATTGTTCCACGGCACCTCGTAATATTCCGCCAGCGCTGTCTCCGGCGGATTCGATCCCGGATTCAGCCGCACAATCCCGCCCGGATAACCCAGCACGCTGCCCCAGATCATCCCATCCGGCCCGATGGCCAGCGCATAGAACGCCGCATTCAATCGCGTGTCATGCGCCGGATCGATCTTCACGTTAATTGCCTGCGAAGTCCCCAGACTCTCCCCGCTCGGCGCCGTCAGCACCTTCTGCTCCGACTCGATATACGGATCGCGCTTCCCATTCCCGTTCGTATCCAGCACCAGCACGGTCCATCCCTGCGACTTTTTCTCGTCATGCGTCCGGTCCCACATCTTCGTGTTGAGCCAGCCCACCACGCCGCCACCGCCGCCCGTCGAAGTCCACAGCGTGTTGTTCGCATCCTGCGCGAATAACAAATGATGCGTCGGGAAACACGTATCGATGTCGGTCACCTGCTTCGTCGCCGGATCGTACACCGCCAGTTGACGCCCCGACCGCTCCACCGGCGTCGCCTTTGCCGAAGGCAGATCCGACCCCGCCTTGCAATACGCCGGATTCTCCGGCCCACGAATCCGCGCCGTCATCCACAAACGCCCGCGCTCATCGAACATCGGATTGTGCACCGTCGTGTGGCTGTCCCAGATCGCTTCGTCGCCCCAGATGGGCGATGGCTGCAAAGGCTTCGGCTGCCCCGGCGTCTTCGGATCGCGATATGGAACCTTCACGCGGCTCAGCTTGAAATGCACCGGATCGAGCACCGGCAGTTCATCGCTGCTCTCTTCCGGCGACCCGTAAATCAACCCGTTCGCATTCACCGTCGGATTGCGCTTGTCCGTCGAAATCTCATCGTGCAGATAGGTCTTCGGGTCGGCCCAGTCGATCTGCGTGATCACCACATTCCGCTCCACGCCCTGCGGCCGCGGCGGCGCATCGAACGGCAATTCGCCTTTGGCGACACGCGTGGTCCAGTCGCCGAATTCCACTGTCGCGCGTTCCGGACCAAGCTGATTGATCCCGCCCACCATCGCGCTGCCCGCCTGCCCCGATTGAATCCGCCGCATCCACTGCTGCGCCGGCGAATCCAGATTTTTGAACATCGCCGGAATCGTCCGCGTGTATGCATTGCCTAACTGATGGCACGATTCGCAGCTGTCCGTCTTGATCAGGTGCAGCCACTGCCCCTGCGTTTTGATGTCCGTCGAGATCCCGTTGCCCTTCGGCCCCGTTCCCGGAAACTCGTTCTTCGCCGGAATGTGCAGCATCGCGTACCAGTAACTCGCCGGATATAGCTGCGCCGCCGTCTTCTTGTCAGGAGCCACTGTCGGCTTGAGATTCACCCCGCGCTGCCCCGGCTTGACCGTCACCTTCGGCGAATCCGCCAGCCCGTAACCCCGCGCCCACACCGAATAATTCGCCGCGGGCAGCGCGGGAATCAGATACCGGCCCTGATCGTCCGTGACGACTTCCTTGATATACCGGGTCCCGAGATCGGTCGTCTCGGCAATCACCCAAACGCCGGCTTCGGGCCCTTTCGCGCTGGCCACCACGCCCGAAATCGAATCGTTCTGTTGCGCAAAAACGAACCCGGCAAAAACCAGACTCAGAAGAACGGAAGCTCTCAAAGCAGTCACGCGGCACCTCCCGTAACGCCACGCAGTATACACCTCAAAACGGATATACAATCGGTACCGGCTCATGCAAACCCGAAAGCTCGTCCTCCTCGCGGCGCTCGCCGCGCCTCTTCTTCTCGCCGATGGCTCACCCGGCCCGCTCGCCAATTCCTGCGGCGTCCCCGCCAACCCGCCCTCACCCGGCCGGGGCCGCGGCACGCCAACTTTCCCTCCGGGCCAATACCCCGTTCAGCTCCCCGCCGTCTCCATGCTCGGCGCCCACAACGATCTCCCGAATCCCTACCGCGACGGCGTCGATTGGGGCAATCTCCCCGCAGGCCGCCACTGGGGTTCCACCGCCAGCATCTTTACCGCGCCCGATGGCAACCTCTGGGTGGTTGACCGCTGCGGTATCTCGGGCGCCGGCGGTACCACCTGTGCCGGACCCAACGCCGGCGTCGACCCCGTCTTCGAATTCGATACCTCCGGCAAACTGATCAAATCCTTCGGCGCCGGCCTCTTCGTCAGCCCGCACAAAATCACCGTCGACAAGCAGGGCAACCTCTGGGTTGCCGATAACGGCGGCCATCAGGTCTTCAAGCTCGATCAGAACGGCAAAGTGCTCCTGACGCTCGGCAAGAAAGGCGTCGCCGGTCCTGGTCTCGATGAATTCGATCAGCCGACCGAAGTCGCCATCGCGCCCAATGGCGATATCTTCGTCGGCGATGGCCACGATGGCGGCGGCACCGCGCTCGGCAACGCCCGCATCATGAAGTTCGACAGGAACGGCAAGTTCCTCAAGACCTGGGGCAAAAAAGGCATGGGCCCCGGCGAATTCGACGTCATCCACACTGTCGCCTTCGATTCCCGCGGCCGTCTCTTCGTCGGCGACCGCCAGAACGACCGCATCCAGATCTTCGATCAGGACGGCAAATTCATCGCCCAGTGGTTCCAGTTCGGCCGCCCCAGCGGCATGTACATCGATCAGCGAACCGATACTATCTACGTCGCCGATTCCGAATCGCGCGATGGCCGCACCAACACCGGCGTGTTCGCGCTCCCGCAAACCGGCTACGGCTATAACCTAGGCATCCGCCGCGGCATCCGCATCGGCAGCGCCAAAGACGGCACGGTCAAAGCCTTCATCCCCGATCCCTGCCCGTATCCTTACGCCGGCGTCTCCACCCTCGCCGAAGGCGTCACCGTCGACAAGGAAGGCAACGTCTACGGCGCCGATTTCCTCGGCAACGTCAGAAAGTTCGTGAAGAAATGAAAACGCACCACACCGCCCTTCTGCTTCTCCTGCTCGTTCCCGCATCTCTTCCCGCGCAGCGCCGCGGCGGTGGAGGTGGCCGGGGCCAGGCCTTTTCCAACCTCGTCCTCCGCGGCTCCGTTCTCCTTCCGGATGGTGTCGTGCCGCATCGCATCGTGCGTGTGGAACGCATCTGCGGCGGCCGCACGTCGGGCACCGCGTTCACGGACTCAAAGGGCCACTACTCCTTCGATCTCGACATCCTGTTCGACCCGATGACCGGCGTCGTCCGTTCGCAGGACCCCGGCGCCACGGGCAAAAACACCGCCGGCGTCCTCGCCGCCTGCTCCATCCGCGCCAGCATGGAAGGGTTCCGCGGCAACGCCATCGAAATCGCGCCGCTCGTGAAAGCCCGCAAGACCGAAGCCCCGCCCATCCAGCTCGAGCCCGTCGCCAGGGATCAGAACGTGATCCTCAGCATCACCGACGCGAGCGCCGGCCCTGCCGCGAAGAAGGATTTCGACAAAGGCCTCGATCTTGTTTCCCAGGGCAAATTCCACGACGCCATCAAAGCCATGGAAAAAGCCGCTTCCGAAGAACCGAAGTTCGCCACCGCCTGGCTCAGCCTCGGCATGCTGCAGGTCTCCCAGCAGGATCTTCCCGGCGCCATGAAGTCGTACGCGAAAGCCATCGAGGCCGATGAACACCTGGCCGCGCCCTATATCGAGCTCGCCGTCCTCGAAACCGAAGCACCGGACTGGGCGAAAGTCGCCGAGCATTCGAGCAAAGCCATCGCGCTCGACCCCGACTCCTTCCCCCGGGCTTATTACCTGAACACCATGGCCAACATCCGTCTGCACAAAACAGCGGAAGCGCTCAAAAGCAGCACCGAAGGGATCAGCGTCGATCCGGACCACGCCTTCCCCGACCTCGAATACATGCAGGGCATGCTCCTCATCAGCACGGGAGACAAAACCCGCGGCCGCGCCCAGCTCCAGAGCTACCTCGACCTCGCCCCCAACGGCGACAACGTCGACAACGCGAAGGCTCAACTCGCGAAATAGCCTTTCTCTGGTGGTCGCTCGACGCATAGCTGGCCACCCGGGGACTGACTCCTTTTTCGCGCCTCTGGAGCCATTTCAGATCAGCAATTGGGTCGTCGCGAAAAAGGTTGTCTGTCCCCCGGACCGCACACCTCGATCAAAGCCGTCACCACTGTCCAGCCGGGCTCAAGAGCCTCCACGCGGCCAGCGCCGCGCCGACGTGCTCATGCTCCTGCCGTGAAAGCAAAGGGGACAGCACTACTCTGTCCCCCTGTGGCAACCCTCCAA